>DAINPC010000030.1:4733-11385 GCA_036743695.1 Solirubrobacteraceae bacterium
GTGAGCGCGGCGGGCGCTTCGAGCAGCTCGCGGATGCGCGCGAGGAGCTCCGCGGCGTCGGCGCCGTACAGGATGCGGTGGTCGCAACCGAGCGTGAGCGTCATGGTGTGCCGCGCGAGCAGCTGATCCTCATACGCGACGGCGCGCCGAGCGACCGAGCCGACCGACAGGATCGCGGCCTGCGGCGGGTTGATGATCGCGGCGAAGCTCACGATGCCGTACATGCCGAGGTTGGAGACCGTGAACGTCCCGCCGCCGAGCTCGGGCGGCGTGATCGTCGCGTCGCGCACGCGCTCGGCCAGCGCGCGCGTCTCGCGCGCGATCTCGCCGAGCGACTTCTCGTCGGCGTCGAAGACGGTCGGCACGACGAGCGCATCATGCGCCGCGACGGCCACACCGACGTTGACGCGCGAGTGCAGCTGCAGCGCGCCGTCGCGATAGCTGCCGTTCGCGCGCGGGTGCTCGCGCAGGGCCAGCGCGCAGGCCTTCACGACCATGTCGTTGTACGTGGGCGTCTGCATGCTGGACATGCCCTTGAGCTCCGCGCGCAGCCTCACGCACTCCTCCATGTCGACGTCGCTCTGCAGCGTGAAGTCGGGGATCGTCGCCTTCGACTCGGCCATCCGCCGGGCGATCGTCTGCTGCATGCGCGACAGCGCCACGGTCGTGGTCTGGCCCTTGGCCGTCATCACGTCCTCGGGGCCCGGCGCGCCCGTCGGGGCCGCCGCCCGCGCGCCGCCGCCGCTCTCGGCGTTGACGCCGGCCTGCACGTCGACCTTCACGATCCGCCCGCCGGGGCCGCTGCCGCTGAGCGCGCGCAGGTCAACGCCGGTCTCGCGCGCGATCCGCCGTGCGAGGGGAGACGCCTTGACGCGCTCGCTGTCGTCCGGCGGCGCCTCGGTCGAGGCGCCGCCGCCAGCCAGCTCTGCGATCGATTCGACCACGGTCTCAACGGACGGGGCGCCCGCGGCGGAGGAGTCCTCGCGCGTGCCGGCTGCGTCCGTGCTCGGCGAGTCCTGCGTCGCGTCGACGGCGCCGGCATCCTCGCCGACGCGCGCGATGAGCTCCCCGACGGGCAGCGTGGCGCCCTCGCTGGCGACGGTCTGCAGCGTGCCGTCGAGGTCGGACTCGTAGATCATGGTGGCCTTGTCCGTCTCGATCTCGACGAGCTCCTCGCCACGGCCCACATGCTCGCCGTCGCGCTTGAGCCAGCGCAGGATCGTGCCCTCCTCCATCGTGTCCGACAGGCGGGGCATGACGATCTCGCTCACCGTGGCGCTCCCGAGGCCGTCGAGCCGGCGGAGGCTGCCGTGGCCGCGGCAGCCGGTGCCACGTTCAGCACTGACAGCGCCGCCTGGACGATCTGCGGCTCGTGCGGGTAGGCGATGTCCTCCAGCGGCTTGGAGTAGGGCATCGGCACGTCCGCCCCGGTCACCCGCTGCACGGGCGCGTCGAGGTCGTCGAAGGCCTGTTCGCTGACCAGCGCCGCGAGGTTCGCGCCGACGCCGCCGTGGGGCCAGCCCTCCTCCACGATCACGCAGTGGTTGGTCTTGCGCACGGACGCCAGGATCGTGTCGAGGTCGAGCGGGCGCAGCGTGCGCGGGTCGATCACCTCGACCTGCACGCCGTGCTCCGCGGCCAGCGTCTCGGCGGCGCGCTCGGCCGTGACGGCCATCCGCGAGACGCCCACGATCGTCACGTCGGAGCCCTCGCGCGCGACCCGCGCCTGGCCGAAGGGGACGAGCTGCTCCTGATCGTCTGGCACCTCGCCGCGCACGCCGTACAAGGACTCGTGCTCGATGAAGATCACCGGGTTCTCGTCGCGGATGGCGCTCTTGAGCAGGCCCTTGGCGTCCGCGGCGGTGGCGGGGACGGCCACCAGCAGGCCGGGCACGTGCAGGAACATCGCCTCCAGGCAGTGCGAGTGCGTGGGCCCCAGCTGGTGGCCGGCGCCCTGGGGCATGCGGACCACCAGCGGCACCCGCGCCTGGCCGCCGAACATGTAGTGGATGTGCGCCGCGTGGTTGACGATCTGGTCGAACGCCAGCAGCGCGAAGTTGATGGTCATCAGCTCCACCACCGGGCGCAGGCCGGTCATGGCCGCGCCCACGCCGACGCCCACGATCGTGTTCTCGGAGATCGGCGTGTCGCGCACACGGCGCTCGCCAAACTCCTCCAGCAGGCCGTCGGTGACCTTGAAGGCGCCGCCGAAGACGCCGATGTCCTCGCCCATCAGCACCACCCGCTCGTCGCGCGCCAGCTCCTCGCGCAGGGCCGCGTTCAGCGCCTCGCGGTAGCGCATCTGGGCCATCAGACGCTTGGGGGGTGGGGTTCGGGTGCTTCGCGCCCATCCTCGCCCGCGGCCAGCGCGCGCGAGAGCTGCTGCGGGATCTCGTCGTTGGCCGCCTGCGCCGCCTCGCCGGGGCTCGCGCCCGCGGCCGGCGGCCAGGCGGACGAGTCGCCGGCTGTCCCACCGGTGCTCTGCAGCGAGTACCAGCCGCGGACCTCGGGGTCCAGCACGTACACGTCGTCGTACAGGGACTCGGGCGCGGGGTACGGGGAGGCCTCGGCGAACGCGACCGCCGCGTCCACCCGCGCGATCGCCTCCGCGTCGATCCGCTCGCGCTCGCCCTCGTCGAGGGCGCCCTCGCTGATGAGCAGCTCTGCAAACGCGGGGATCGGGTCGCGCGCTTGCCACTTGGCGACCTCCTCCTTGGTCCGGTACTGCTCCGGGTCGGCCATCGAGTGGCCGCGAAAGCGGTAGGTCACGGCCTCCACCAGCACCGGACGGCGGTCTTCGCGCACGCGCGCCACCGCCTCGGTCAGGACCGCGTGGGTGTCGAGCACGTCCATCCCGTCGCAGCGCATGCCGGGGACGCCCAGGCTCTCGCCCTTGCGCCGCAGGTCGGTCACGGCCGAGTGCCGGCGCAGCGCGGTGCCCATGCCGAACTGGTTGTTGGTGACCATGAACACCACCGGCAGCTTCCACAGGGCGGCCAGGTTGAGCGTCTCGCCGAAGGTCCCCTGGTTGGAGGCGCCGTCGCCGAAGGTGCAGAGGGTGATCTCCTCCGTGCCCTGGTAGTCGCTGGCGAGCGCTATGCCCGCGGCGATCGGCAGGTTGCCGCCGACGATCCCATAGCCGCCCATGAAGCGCCTGGCCAGGTCGAACATGTGCATCGAGCCGCCGCGGCCGCCCGAGCAGCCGTCCGCGCGCCCGAACAGCTCCGCCATCACGTTCTCCGGCGGCGTGCCGCGCACCAGCGCGTGGCCGTGGGAGCGATACGTGGAGATCAGGTAGTCGCTATCGCGCAGCGCGCGAGCGCTGCCCACGATCGTGGCCTCCTCGCCGATCGACAGGTGCAGGAAGCCGCCCACCTTTGCCCGCGCGTACATCTCGCCCGCGCGCTCCTCGAAGCGGCGGATCAGCGTCATCGTCCTGAGCCACTCGCGGCCGATCTCCAGATCGGGAAGGGTGGGTGCGGGAGGGGTGGCCATCAGTTCTCCACCGTAGCCCAGCGCGCGAAGAAGTCCTCGTCCTCCAGCTGCGCCAGGTCGGCGCGCAGCGCGCGCGCGAGCTTGGAGGCGGCCTGGGGAGGGCGGTCCCAGAACAGGACCACTTCGCCGCTGTCGATCTCCACGACCTCGATGTGATCCAAGCGCGTGGCGTCCGCCAGCAGCGCGGGGGCGCGCCCGCCGCGCGTCAGGATCAGCCGGTAGGCATGCCGGGCTCTCATCCCCGCGGGCCGCCCACCGGCTCGCCGCGCATGTGCGCGGACGCCTGCGCGAGCGCCCGCTCGCCGTGGAACACGCGCCCGTCCACGGCCACCGCGGGGACGTCCGTCACCCCGATCGCCGCGGCCGCGGCCGTGCACTGGCAGAGCTGCTCCGCGATCGAGCGCAGCTCGGCCGCCTTCAGCACGGCCGCCGGATGCATCTCGCAGGCGGCCGCCGCGATCAGCACGAAGTCGGGGTCCTGCAGGCAGTGCCCGCCGGCGAACGCCTGGCGGAAGGCGGCCTGCGCGAACGGGACGGTGCGCCCGATCGAGCGGGCGTAGGTGGCCACGCGCATCGCCAGCGAGCTGTCGAACGGGAACGGGTCGGGCCAGCGCAGTGGCTGCAGATCGAGCTCCCGGGCGCGGCGCTCGATCTCCGCCAGCGCGATGTCCCGCTCCTCGCGGCAGCGGAACGCGTCGAAGCTCTCAGCCGCGGGGAGCTCGCGGGCGAGCACCGGATGCCACTCCGCCGGGCCGGGAAGCACGTGCAGCACGCGCTCCGCCGCCAGGTAGGCCAGCGGGCTGGCGAGGTCGAAGTAGAAGCTGGCCGGGGTGCGGGACACGAGATGGAAGCCCGCCCGGAGGATCGAATCCTCACCCGTGGATGAGCCAGCCGTCGGCGGCGCGGGCGGCCTCCATCACGGCCTCCGACAGGGTGGGGTGGCCGTGGATCATGCGCGCCACCTCCGGGAAGCCGCCCTCCAGCGCGCGCACGTTGACCAGCTCCTGGATCAGCTCGGTGGCGCGCGAGCCCACGATGTGCCCGCCCAGCAGCTCGCCGTACTTGCTCTCGCCGACGATCTTGACCAGCCCGGTGCGGTCGCCGTAGACGGTTCCGCCGCCCACCGCGCCGTAGGGAACCTTGCCGACCACCACGTCAAAGCCCTGCTCGCGCGCCTGCGCCTCGGTCAGCCCGAAGGAGCCCACGTTGGGGGTGCAGAAGGTCGCGCGGGGAATGTCCGCGTAGGCGATTGGGTGGGTCTCACCGCCCGCCAGGTCCTCCGCGGCGATGATGCCCTCATCGGATGCCTTGTGGGCGAGGGCGGGCCCGGCCACCAGGTCGCCGATCGCGTAGACGCCGGCGCGCGAGGTGCGCAGCGCACTGTCCACCTTCACCAGCCCCCGCTCGTCCAGCTCGACGCCCGCCGCGGCGAGTCCGAGCCCATCCACGTCCGCCGCGCGCCCGGCTGCGATCACCAGGTAGTCGACCTCGGCGGAGCTTGAGCCGTAGGAGAAGCTGACGCCCGAGTCCCCGACCTTGACGTCCGCCGCCGGGGTCCCGCTCTGCACGTCGATGCCCTGCCGCTTCAGGCCGCGCTCGACCAGGCGCGAGATGTCCGCGTCCTCGGTGGGCAGCACGCGGTCGAGCGCCTCGAGCAGGATCACCTGACTGCCCAGCCGGGCGAAGCCCGAGGCGATCTCCGCGCCGGAGGCGCCCGCGCCGACCACGGCCAGGCGGGCGGGCAGCTCGCTCAGCGCCCACGCCTGCTCGGTGCCGATCACGCGCCCGCCGAACTCGATGCCGGGGATCGCTCGCGGGACCGAGCCGGTGGCGAGGATCACGCTGCCCGCGCCGATCGCCTGCTCGCCCACCAGCACGTCGCCGTCGGCGCTCAGCGCGGCGTCGCCCTCGATCAGGTCGATCTCGTTTTTCTTCAACAACCCGGCTACGCCCGAGGTGAGCGTGGAGACGACCTTCTCGCGGCGCGCCTGGATCGCCGCGTAGTCCACCTCGACGCCGCTGACCTTCAGGCCGAACTCCTCCGAGTCGCGGATCTCCGACAGCAGATCGGCTGAGCGCAGGACGGCCTTGGCGGGGATGCAGGCGTAGTTCAGGCAGCGCCCTCCGACCTTGTCGCGCTCGAGAACCGCGGTCCTCCTGCCGAGCTGCGCTGCCCTGATCGCCGCGACGTAGCCGCCCGGTCCGGAGCCGATCACGATGCAGTCGTAGGAGGTCTCGGCCATCGAGTCTGAGCCTATCGAAGCGTTGGCTGCGTGGCCGACCCGCTAGGAATGCTGTCCGCGCGCGCCGCGCTCCCCTGCCTGGATGCGACCCATCACGCGCACGAGTGTCCAGAACAGCCAGCCTCCGAGCACGATCGCGAGCAGGCAGACGGCGGCGGCTTTGATCGTCGAGGCGACGACCAGCGCGAGCGATGTGACGATGATCTGAAAGGCGAGCAGCGCCTCGAAGCCGAGCACGGCCCCGTGGCGGCGGTTGTACATGCCCCGCGCGAGCGCCAGCAGGATCGCCGCGAGGAACAGGCCCCCCGGCAGCGAGCCGCCGTGTCGGGAGAGGTCGTGGACCGTCAGGGCTCCGACGATCACGCCGATCGCCACCAGGACGCTGACGGCGACCGCTGCGATCAGCGCCGGGGGGCGCTCATGCTCGCCCAGCGGGGCCAGGGCTGTCTCGGTGGTCAAGCTCCCCGCTCCATCGGACGACCGTCGAGCAGGTCTCGAATCGCCCGCGCGGCGGCCTCGGGATCCTGTGCATCGGCGATCGCCCGCAGCACGCACACGCGCGCTGCGCCCGCGTCGAGCGCCGCGGCGACGTTGCCCTCCCATAGGCCCCCGATGGCGAAGAACGGGACGGGGGAGTGGGCGCGGGCATAGCGGATCAGCTCGAGGCCCACGGCCGGGCGCCCGGGCTTGGTTGGGGTCGCGTGGATCGGGCCGACGCCGATGTAGTCGACTAGCTCGGCGTCGATCGCGTCAATCTCCCGCGGCGCGTGGGTGGAGAGCCCGATCAGCATGTCGGGGCCGAGGAGCTCGCGGACCTCGGCCGGCGGCATGTCGTCCTGGCCGACGTGCACGCCGTCCGCGCCCACCTCGCGCGCGAGGAGGGGACGGTCGTTGACGATCAACAGCGCGCCCAG
>DAINPC010000030.1:11485-14707 GCA_036743695.1 Solirubrobacteraceae bacterium
CGCCCACCTCGCGCGCGAGGAGGGGACGGTCGTTGACGATCAACAGCGCGCCCAGGCGCTCGCACAGCGCGCGTGCGGCGTTGGCCACGGCTACGAGCGCTTCGTCTGAGAGGTGCTTGTCGCGCAGCTGGATCACGTCCACGCCCCCCGCGATCGCGCCGCGCAGCAGGTCGGGCAGCTCGCTGGCGTCGGGGAGGGCGCCACACACGAGGTACAGCCGCGCGGCAGCGAGGCGCGCGCGCCGCTCGGCGCCTTGATCGACCGTTGCCATCGCGTCCAAGTCTGGCATGCGCTGGATGCTGCTCCGCGTCAGAGGGCGGGCTAGCATCAGTTGCATGCCCGAGAGCCAACTAGCTGACGTGGTGGTGGTGGGCGGCGGCATCATCGGCATGGCCGTCGCCTGGCGCCTGCGCGAGCGGGGGATGTCGGTGACGCTGCTCGACCGCGCCCAGACGGGTGCGGGCACCTCGCACGTGGCCGCCGGGATGCTCGCGCCGGTGGCGGAGGTCGAGTTCGGCGAGGCAGGCCGACGCGTGCTCGACCTCGGCCTGCGCTCGGCCGAGCTGTGGCCCGGATTCGCAGCCGAGCTGCAGGAGGCGTCAGGGATGGCGCTCGCGCTGCTGAAGACCGGCACGCTGCTGGTCGCCCGCGACGGGGACGAGGCGCGTGAGCTGGAGCGCCAGCTGTCGTTCCGGCGCTCGCTCGGGCTGCAGGTCGAGCGCCTGCGCCCGAGCCAGGCCCGCGAGCGCGAGCCGGCGCTCGCGCCGACCGTGCGCCTGGCGCTGGAGGCGCCCGAGGACCATTCGATCGATCCGCGCCCCGTCCTGGCGGCGCTGCGAAGCGCGTGCCTGGCGGCCGGTGTGCAGCTGCGCGAGCACGCGCCCGTGAAGGGTGTCGAGCTGGACGGCCCGGAGGAGCGCGCGAGCGGGGTGCGTCTCGCCGACGGCGAGCGCCTGGCGGCCGGGAACGTCGTGTTGGCGGCGGGCCCCTGGAGCGAGGAGATCGAGGGGCTGCCACCCGGCGCACGCGTGCCCGTGCGGCCGGTCAGGGGCCAGATCCTGCGCCTGCGCGACCCGGCTGGGCCGGGGCTGCTGAGCCGCGTGGTGCGCTTCGAGGGCGGCTACGTGCTGCCGCGCGGCGACGGGCGCTACGTGCTGGGCGCGACCGTCGAGGAGCGTGGCTTCGGGCTGGCGCCGACCGTGGGAGGGGTGCGCGAGCTGTTGCGCGACGCCCACGAGCTGCTGCCGGGGATCAGCGAGCTGGAGATCGAGGAGCTGTCCGTGGGCCTTCGTCCCGGCACGCCCGACAACGCGCCCGCGATCGGCCCCGGCGCACTCGCGGGCCTGACCTGGGCGACGGGCCACCATCGCAACGGCATCCTGCTGGCCCCGCTGACGGCCGAGCTGGTCGCCGAGCTGCTCGATCCGCCCGCCGCGGGGTCGGCGTTCGGCGTGCTGGCGTCCGCGTGCTCCCCCGCCCGCTTCGCCGCGTCCGGCGGGCTGCCCGAGGGCGAGCTCTCGACCTCCGCGGCGCCAGCGCCGTCGTGATCATGCTCAACGGCGAGCGCTCCGAGGTGTCCGCGGGCGAGACGGTGGCCGGGGTGCTCGGCCGCATGGGCCTGGAGGCGAGCGCACGCGGGATCGCCGTGGCCGTGGACGGCGAGGTGGTCCCGCGGGCCGCGTGGGCGTCGTTCGCGCTCGCCGGAGACGCCCGCGTCGAGGTGCTGACGGCGATGCAGGGTGGATGATCCCAGGATGCCGGACCCGCTGAGCACGCCCCTGCCAGGAGCGCGCGAGGGCTCCGTGGCGGGCGCGGACGCCCGTCGGGACGCCGCCGAGGATCCCCTGACGATCGCGGGCAGGACGCTGCGCTCGCGACTGCTGCTCGGCACCGGCGGCTTTCCCTCGCTGGAGCTGCTGGCCGAGGCGATCGCGCTCAGCGGCACCGAGCTGGTGACGGTGGCGCTGCGGCGCATCGAGGTGGGCGCCCGCGGATCGCTCGTGGATGTGCTCGCCGCCGCGGGGGTTCAGCTGCTGCCGAACACCGCCGGCTGCCACACGGCGCGCGATGCGGTGATGACCGCGCGCATGGCGCGCGAGGCGTTCGCCACCGACTGGGTGAAGCTGGAGGTGATCGGTGACGAGGACACGCTGCTGCCCGACGCACCCGAGCTGCTGCGGGCCGCCGAGGAGCTGGTGGACGACGGCTTCGTGGTGCTCCCCTACACGACGGACGATCCCGTGCTGGCGCGGCGCCTGGCGGACATCGGCTGTGCGGCGGTGATGCCGCTGGGCTCGCCGATCGGCAGCGGCATGGGCATCCGCAACCCCTACAACATCGCCCTCATCCGCGAGGCGGTGGACGTGCCGGTGGTGCTCGACGCGGGGATCGGCACGGCCTCCGACGCGGCGCTGGCGATGGAGCTGGGCTGCGACGCCGTGATGGCCGCCTCCGCCATCGCGCGCGCGCAGGATCCAGTGCAGATGGCCTGTGCGATGCGCGACGCGGTCCGCGCCGGGCGCCTGGCGCGCGGGGCGGGGCGCATTCCCCGCCGCCTGCACGCCACCGCCTCCACCCCCGAGGAGGGCCTGGCGGACTTCGGCTAGGGGGCGGCTCCGCCGCGCTGGCCGCCCGGCGCTACTGCGCCCGGGGGCCGCGCCGCGGGCCGCCGCGCCCCGCTCACTTCACGACTTCGATCGTCCCGTTCATGGAGGCGGGGTGGATCGTGCACTGGTAGTGGATCACCCCTGGCTTGTTGGCCTTGATCTCGAACGTGGCGTTTTCGCCGAAGGTCTTGGAGGCGAACCTCTGCGGGCCGCCCTCGCTGGTGACGTTGTGTTCGATCGAGTCGAAGTTGGTCCACCTGATGGTGCTGCCGACCTTCACCCTGAGCGTGTCCGGGTTGATGGCGATGTTGCGGTAGGCAATCTGCACCAGCCCGCTCTGCACGGGCGCGGAGGCCGACGGGGAGGCGTACTTGGGCGTGGTGTTCGCTTTCAGGCCCGCTCCGGCCGAGCTGCTCGTGGTCGCTGCGGTCGTGGCCGGGCTGGCTGTCGATTTGCTCGATGACCCGCAGCCGGCCATCAGCGCCAGCGCGCAGCAGGCGATCGAAGCGGCGATGCCTCTTCTCATGTGTGGCGATCCTTTCTCAAGGCAAGCTCGTATGGGCGGACCTTCGCACACGATGGGTTTCGCGGTCACACCACGCGAGCCTCCCCGGCG
>DAINPC010000031.1:0-13981 GCA_036743695.1 Solirubrobacteraceae bacterium
CGCGGTAGGCCCCGCCATGACGATCCTGGGAACCCTGATCGCCGGACGCTACCGGCTGGAGGCGGAGATCGGGCGGGGGGGCATGTCGACCGTCTACCGCGCATTCGACACCGTGCTGGAGCGCCCGGTGGCGATCAAGATGATGCACCGCGAGATCGCCGCCGACTCCGACCATCTGGAGCGCTTCCGCCGGGAGGCCCGCTCGGTCGCGCAGCTCAACCACCCGCACGTGGTGACCGTGATCGACGCCGGCGAGGAGCCATCCCCGGATAGCGTCCACGCGGGCGCGGAGGGGGAGGTGGGAACGCCCTACATCGTCCTGGAGTACGTGGAGGGCGAGACGCTCAAGGACGTCATCCGCCGCGAAGGGCCGTTGGAGATCCCCCAGGCGATCGCCTACGCGATCGAGATCGCGCGTGCGCTGGGTGCGGCCCACGAGCGCCAGATCGTCCACCGCGACGTCAAGCCCCACAACGTCCTCATCAACGGCGAAGGCGGCGCCAAGATCACCGACTTCGGGATCGCCCGCACACTCACCGAGGAAGGCCTGACGATCGCGGGGCGCGTGCTCGGCACCACCGACTACGTCTCCCCCGAGCAGGCGCTCGGGCAGCCGGTGACGGGCCAGTCGGACCTCTACTCCCTCGGCGTGGTCCTCTACGAGATGCTGACCGGCGAGGTGCCCTTCCGCGGGGACTCGCCGGTGGCGGTGGCGATGAAGCACGTGCGCGAGGACATCCCCGACGTCCAGCTGCGCCGTCCCGAGCTGTCCGCCGCGACCGCTTCCGTCGTGGATCGCGCGGTCGCCAAGGACCTCTCCCGCCGCTACCCGGACGCGGCGAGCATGGTGGCCGACCTGGAGGAGGTGCTGGCGCTGGAGGCCTCGCGCAGCGGGCAGGCCACGGGCGAGGTCACGACCGTGCTGCGCTCGCTCCCCGGCAGCGCCCGGCGGCGGCTGCCCTGGCGGATGCGCCATCCCGCGCGCTGGGCGGTGTCGCTGGCGCTGCTCGCCCTGACCGTGGCGATCGTGCTGATCGTCGCTGCGGCGCAGACCCACCGCGGCACCGGTGTGGCTGCCGACGCCCCCTCGCGCGCCGGCCTGGAACAGGTGCCCCTCAGCCAGACAGCCGCCCACGACTACAACCCGTTCGGCACCGGCCCGGAAAACCGCGACCAGATCGACAACGTGGTGGACAACGACCCCAACACGACCTGGAGCACGGAGCAGTACTACGAAGGGACCCTGAAGAAGGCCGGCGGCGTGGGCCTCGGCCTGTACCTGGACGCCGCTCCCGGCGTGGCGGGGAAGGCGATCGAGATCCAGACGCCCACGCCCGGCTTCGCCGTCCAGCTGTATGCGGCCCAGCACATCGCGCTGTCCCAGCCCTACGGCGGCTCCGAGACGCTGGCGCAGCGGGGCTGGCAGGGGCCCGTCGGCTCCAGCGGCCACGTGCACAACGGCGAACGCATACAGATGCGGCTGGGCGGGCAGGCCTACCGCTACTACCTCGTGTGGATGACCTCGCTGCCGCACGGCAGGCAGTCGGCCACGATCGCGGACCTCACGCTGTTCAAGTGAGCCACGCGGGCGGGGGCGCTCAGTTCCGTTGGGCGCGGCGCTGCTCGTGGCGCTCGCACGCGAGCCGGCAGAGACGGTCCACCAGGCGCGGGTAGGGGATGCCCGAGGCGGCGGCGAGCTTGGCGTAGACGCTGGTGGGGGTGAAGCCGGGCATGGTGTTCAGCTCGTTGACGATCACCCGCTCGCCGTCCACGAAGAAGTCGACCCTGGCCAGCCCGTCGCATCCGCACGCGAGGAAGGTCCTCACGGCCAGTGCCCGCACCCGCTCGCTCGCGCCCGCGGAGATCCCGGCGGGGATCCTCAGCTCCATGCCCCCGGGCGCGTACTTGGCCTCGTAGTCGTACCACTCGCCCGACAGCACGATCTCGCCCGGCTCGGAGGCGATCGCGCCGGCGCCGCTCTGCGCGCGTTCCTCGTTGAGCGAGCCCAGGACCGCGCACTCCACCTCCACGCCCGCGGCCATCGCCTCGACGATCACCAGCCCGTCGTGGGCGAACGCCTGCTCCAGGGCGCCGAGGACCTCCTCCGGCGCGCTGACCTTGGCGATGCCCACGGACGAGCCGAGGTGGGCGGGCTTGACGAACACGGGCAGCCCCAGCGCGGCGATCTCCGCGAGGACCTCCGCGCGGGCACGATCCAAGCGCTCGGCGCGCACGCCCACGTAGCCCACCTGGGGCACGCCCACCGCGGACATCAGCTCCTTGAACAGCACCTTGTCCAGGCACACCGCCGAGGCGGCCACGCCGGCCCCGGCGTACGCCACGTCGAGCGTCTCCAGCAGCCCCTGCACGGTGCCGTCCTCGCCGAACGGGCCGTGCAGCACGGGAAAGGCCACGTCCACGCCGAGCAGCCCGCCTCCCGGGGTCACGCTCAGCGGCTCGCCCTCTAGGCGCCAAGCGCCGTCGCGCCCGATCTCGATCCACACGACCGTGTGCCCGGCGGCGAGCAGCCCGTCGCGAACCGCCGCGCCCGAGGACAGCGACACCTCGTGCTCGGAGGAGCGCCCGCCGGCGAGCACGGCGACCTTCAGCGGCTCCGGCTGCGCGTCCACGTGCAGCTCAGCCCGCCGGCGGCGGGGTCGCCGGGGGGGGCGTGGTGGTGGTCGTGGTGGTGGTGGTCGTGGGGGTCGGCGTCGTCTGCTGGCCGAGCACGCCGACGGTGATCGTCACCGTCGAGCCCTTGCGGACGTTGGTGCCCGCGGCGGGGCTCTGTTTGAGGACGGTGCCCACCTGCGCCGCTTCGGAGGTGGTGGCGGACACGGTCTTCGGCACCAGGCCGGCCTGGCCGAGCGCGGCCGCGGCCACCGCCTCGCTCTGGCCAAGGAGGCTGGGGACGGCGACTTCCTTGGGGGCCTGGGCGACGGTCAGGTTGACCTTGTCGCCGGCGTGCACGGAGGAGCCGGTGGCGGGCGACTGCGATAGCACGGTTTCCGCCTGCTGCGTGCTGGAGACCTTCTGCGTGACCGTGCCGAGCGCCAGTTCCGCGTTGGTGAGGGCCGCTTCGGCCGCGCTCAGCGATTGGCCGACCAGATCCGGGACGTGCACGGGCGCGGGACCGCTGGAGACGATCACCGCGACAGCGCTTCCCACCTGCAGCTCGGTGCCGGCGGACGGTTCGGTGCCGATCACCCGGCCGGAGGAGATGGACGAGCTCGCCTGCTTCTTGACCGTCGGCTTGAAGCCCGCCTTCTTCAGCCTGGCGGTGGCTTGCGAGGCGCTCAGCCCGCTGACGTCCGCCAGCGCGGCGCTGGCGGGCCCGCCCGAGACGACGATGCTCACGTGCGAGCCCTTTTCCACGGAGCTGCCGGCGCGCGGTGATTGGCTGATGACCAGGCCGACCGGGACGGTGATGCTCGACGACAGCGAGGGCACGGGATCGAGCCCCACGCGCCGCAGCGTGGCACCGGCTGCCTGTTCGCTCTGGCCCGCCACGTCGGGAACCCTGACTGACTGCGTGGACTGCGCGAGCCCGAACGCCAGCGCCGCGAGGCCGACCGCCAGCAGCGCGGCGAGCGTCCACAGCAGAGCCCGCCGCCTGCGCCGCACGCGCTCGTCCTGGGGGCCGGGGGGGTACTCCTCCGCGAGCGCTCCGCCGGGGGCGAGCAGCAGGGCGCCCGCCGCGCCGCGCGCGGGCAGCGGATGCTCGCTGGTGTGGTGGCGGTCGTAGGGAGCGCCGGCGTACGCCGGCAGGGCCTTGCGCTCGCGCTCGAGCGCGGCGATCAGCTCATCGGCGTCGGCGTAGCGCTCGGCGGGGTTCTTGGCCAGAGCCCGCAGCACCACCGCGTCGAGCGAGGGCGCCAGTCCGGGGTTCAGCTCGCTTGGCGGGCGCGGCGTGGCGGAGACCTGCTTGAAGGCGATCGCCACCGCGGTCTCGCCCTCGAACGGGACCGCTCCGGTGAGCAGCTCATAGAGGATCACGCCAACCGAGTAGAGGTCCGAGGCGCCGCTCACCGCATGGCCCTGCGCCTGCTCGGGGGACAGGTATTGGGCGGTGCCCATGATCGAGCCCGTCAACGTCATGTCGGAGGCGCCCGCGCGCGCGATGCCGAAGTCGGTCACGCGCGCGCGGCCCTCCTCGTCCATGATCACGTTGTGGGGCTTGAGGTCGCGGTGGATCACCCCACGCCGGTGGGCGAAGCGGGCCGCCTGCAGGATCTGCACGACGATGTCTATCGCCATCGCCGGCTCCAGCGGGCCGCCCTCGCGCACGATCGACTTGAGCGAGCGCCCGGCCACGTACTCCATGGCGATGTAGTAGGTGCCGTTCCACTCGCCGCGATCGAAGATGGCAACGATGTTGGGGTGCGACAGCGCGGCCGCGCTGGACGCCTCGCGCCGGAAGCGCTCGACGAACTCCTGGTCTTCGGCGAAGTGGTGGTGCAGCACCTTGACGGCCACCTGGCGCCCCAGCAGCTGGTCCTGGGCGAGGTACACCTCCGCCATTCCGCCGGAGCCCAGGCGCGAGATGACCCTGTAGCGGCCGTCGATGATCGTCTCGGGTTCAATCATGCAGAAGCCTTTCCATGGCTTCCCTCGCCACCGGAGCGGCGAACGTCGCTCCCTGGCCCGGGACGCCCTTGAGCGTCACGGCGATCGCGATCCTCGGGTTGGCTGCGGGCGCGAAGGCGATGAACCAGACGTCGTTGATTTCGTTGCCGATCTGCGTCTGTGCGGTGCCGGTCTTGCCCGCGACCTGCACACCGGCGATCTGTGCCGTGGTGCCCGTCCCTTCGTTGACGACCGCTTCCATCATCGCGGTCACGGCCGTGGCGGTCGAGGGCTTCATCACGACCGACTGCACCCGGGGGGAGACGGTCTGGACCGTGCGCCCTTCGGAGTCCACGATCCGCTGGGTCATGTGGGGGACCATCAGCGTGCCGCGGTCGGCCACGGCGGAGGCGACCTCGGCCATCTGCAGCGGCGTGACCTCCAGCTTGTCCTGGCCGATGCCCATGCGCCCGACGTCCACGCGGGAGCTCGTCGGCGACAGCACGCGCGTGCCTAGGTACTCGCCGCTGGCCGACATCTCATCGGCCGGATAGTCGAGCTCGGGCTTGCGGTCGAAGCCGAAGCGCTCCATGTAGCGCGCCAGCGTCCTCTTGCCGAGGCGTTCGGCGACCTGCGCCCAGACGGTGTTGACCGAGCGGGCGAGCGCCTGCGTGAGCGTGATCTGCCCAAAGGTCTCGTTTTCGTCGTTCTGCAACCGCACCCCTGAGATCGGAATGTCGTTGCGGCCGCTGACCGTGGATTCGCGCGTGTAGACGCCAGAGTCGATGGCGGCGGTGGCGGTGAGCACCTTGAAGGTCGAGCCGGGCGCGTAGCCGAACTGGGTGGCGCGGTTCAGCAGCGACTTCCTCGGCGGCTTGGCTTCGGTTTCGCGCGCGAGCGTGGCGCTGGCCGCGGAGGAACGCAGCGCGTTTGGATCATAGGACGGCGAGGAGGCCATCACGGTTACCGCGCCGGTGCGCGGATCGAGCGCGACCACCGCCCCTTCGTGGCCGGCCAGGGCGGCGTTGGCGACCCGCTGGGCCCGCGGGTCCAGCGTGGTGATGACCTTGTCCCCGCGCGGCCTCTTGCCCTGGAGCTGGTCGAGGATCGACTGCAGCTTCGTAGCGCTCTGCCCGGTGAGCGAGGAGTTGCGGAAGCGCTCCAGGCCCGTGTTGCCCAGGTCGGGGGCGGTGTATGAGTAGCCGATCGCGTGGGCGAACTCTTCGCCCGTCGGATAGGTCCGCTGATAGGTGCCTTCGGGGCCGGCGACGCTGCGGGCCAGGACCGTGCCGTCGGCCGCCAGGATCGAGCCGCGGTCCACGCGCTGCTGCTCCAACACGGTGCGCGCGTTGAGCTTGCTTTCGCGCAGCGAGGACGCTTCGAAGACGGTCCAGCGCGAGGTGAACGCGACCAGTAGCGCGAACAGCAGGACGACGAGCCCGTAGAGGCGGATGATCGGCTTGTTCACAGCGCGCGCCTCATTCCAGCTGGCCCAGTTCGAGGCTGCGGATCAGCGACGCGGCGTCGGCTTCCGAGCGCAGCGAATGGTCCAGCAGCGTGTGCCGGCGTTCGGGCAGCAGCGTGGAGGCGCTCACGCCGGAGACGTAGTCGCTGCTGTAGAGCGCCAGGTTTCCCGGCAGGCGGTAGGGAACCCCCCTGAACATGGTCACCAGGCCGCGGCTGTTGGTCCCCACGAAGTAGACGGACTGCAGAGCCAGGTCGGCGGCGGCGGCGAGCAGCCCGGCCACGAGGAGGGCGACGAGGAGGGCACCCGCGCGGCGCATGCGCTTGCGCATGCGCGCGCCCGATGCGCCCGGCGGGGAGTCCGCGCCGCGCCGCGGAGAGCGGGGCGTGCGCACCGGCGGCAGGGGCGGCGAGGCGGCGGGGACGCCGGTCATGGTCACGTGCTCGTGCTGCGGCGGCGGCTCGCCCGCCAGCACCTCCTCCAGGCGCATCAGCAGGACGGTGATGTTGTCGCGCCCGCCCGCGTCGTTGGCGGCGGCGATCAACGCCTCGCCGGCGTCGTGCAGCCGCGGATGGGTGAGCAGCACCGCGGCGATCTGCTGCTCGGAGAGCATCGTGGTGAGGCCGTCGCTGCACAGCAGGTACACGTCGTCGGGGCGCGCGCGGAACGAGCGCGTGTCCACCTCCACGGCGCCCTCCGGTCCCAGCGCGCGGGTGATGACCGAGCGCTGTGGATGCTCCACGGCTTCCTCGGGCGTGAGGCGGCCCTGGCGCAGCAGCTCGTCCACGAGCGAGTGGTCGTCTGTCAGGCGCAGCAGCTCGCCGTCGCGCAGGCAGTATGCGCGACTGTCGCCCACGTGGGCGATCGCCACCTCCTCCTCGCCGACGTAGACGGCGGTGAGCGTCGTGCCCATGCCGGCGTGCTCGGCGGTGGAGTGGGACAGCTCGTGGATGCGCGCGTTGGCCGCCTGGGCGAGCTCGGCCAGCGCCTGCTCGGGCGGGCGGGCGTCGTCCACGCCGGGCTGGAAGGACTCGACGGCGATCCGCGAGGCGACCTCGCCGGCCTGCGCGCCGCCCATGCCGTCGGCCACCACGAACAGCGGCGCGCGCGCGAGCAGCGAATCCTCGTTGGCGCGGCGCTGGCGACCGGTGTCGCTGCCGGCGTATTGCTCGGCCACACGCAGCACGTCAGTCCACCTCGAACGCGAATTCGCTGTCGCCGATGCGCACCCGATCGCCGGGATGGAGGGGTCGCGGGGTCTGCAGGAGCTCCTCGTTCAGATAGGTGCCGTTGGTGGAGCCGAGGTCTTCGATCACCACGACGTTGCCCTGCTCGTAGATCAGCGCGTGCCGCGCCGAGGCGAAGGGATCATCGAGTCGAATCTCCGCGCGATCGCCGCGGCCGAGCACGATCTCCCCGTCCAGGTCGTAGATCATGCCCGGATCGTGGCCGGGCGCGCGCTCCACCACCAGGCGGGGGGAGCTGTGCGCGATGTCGGTGCTGCCGAGACTGGAGGCGGAGTGCAGGCCGGTGGCATCGGGCGGGATCGCCCTCGGGTCCTGGCCTGCCTGTGCGCTCAGCGGCGCGCCGCCCAGATCCCGGCGCGCGCTGCGCACGACCCACAGCAGGAACAGGTAGAGAACGGCCAGAAAGCCGAACTTGAGCGCCACCGATACGGGTTCGAGCGTGTTCATCCAAGCTCGAACAGGATCTCCGTCGAGCCCAGCTCGACGCGATCTCCCGGATGCAGCGGCTGCGCGCCGCGGATCGCCTGGCCGTTGAGGAGCACCCCGTTGGTCGAACCGAGATCCTCGACGGTCCAGCCATCGGCGCCCGGGCGCAGCTCCGCATGGTGGCGCGAGATCCCGGCGTCTTCGATGACGATCTCGCAGTCTCGGCTGCGCCCGACGACGCCTCCGCCGGGTGGAACCAGCAGGCGCCGGGAGCCGACCGCCAGCAGCGCGCGCGGCGCGCGGCGGCGGGCGTGCGCCTCCTCGACTGGTCCTCGGACACGGGCCGAGGTGCTGTAGATCATCGTCTGGCCGTGCTCTTCCTGGTGGACGGGGGCCTCGGGGTGCTCGCGGTGCTCCTCACTGTGACCGTCGGGGCGGACCAACCGCGCCTGAATCCCGAACTCGCCGAGCGTCAGGCGCTCGTCGGTGTGGAAGTCGATCTGCAGCTGGGAGGCGAGGATCAGGTCCTCGCGGCGCGCGTGCTCGAGCAGGTAGGCGCACAGCTCGTCGATGACCTCGTGCTCCACGCCCTCGTAGCGCTCGCGGTCCTCGGGCGAGAGCCACACCGAGTACTCGTTGGGCACGTACACGCGCGAGACGGACACCGTGCGGTGCGCGTCCATCTCGCGAGCGAGCTTGCGTGCGAGCTCCATCGGACGCACCTCGGAGCGGAACACCCGTCCAAAGGTGCCCTCGACAAGGTTTGCGATCGTGGTCTCGACGCTCTTGAGCAGGTTCATCGTCGGGGGGGCTGGGCCGGTCGAGCTGGGATCGCCCGGCGGCCGTGAGCCATGCTACGCACCCTACGTCAGACGGGGCCGCGCAGAGCGCGGGCGGCAACGGCGAGCATCGCGCCCAGGATCGCGCCGAGAACAGCGCCGCGCGGGCTCGGGTGCGCCGCCTGGGCGGAGAGGCCGGCGTCGAGCGCGGGCGCGGCCGCCAGCAGCGTGGCCGACCAGACGGTGGCGGCGAGGACGTCGAGGACCGCGCTGCCGCCTCGCACCAGCCAGGGAAGCACGACCGCGCCGCCCGCCCACAGCAGCGCGCCGAACAGCACGCCGAGGCTGAGCAGCGGGGCGATCACGTGCGTGGCGCTCGAGGAGATCGAGCCCTCCCATGCGGCGCGGGCCGGGGTCCCGGCTGGGGCGCCCAGCCACAGGCGACTGCCGGCGAGCGGCTCGGCGAGCATCAGCCACCAGTAGCCGAGCGCGCCGCGCACGGCTCGCTCGCGCCAGCGGGCCGCCTGCCCGGCCAGCGCGGGGAAGGCGGCGGCGAGGCCGGCGAGGCCGAGCACCGGTGCCAGCAGGCACGCCAGCCACCCGGCCCCCACGCGGGCGGAGTGGCGCTCGGCGGGCAGGATCAGCATCGGCGCGAGCGCGGCCAGCACGAGCAGCGCCACGCCCGGACGCCCCGCCCACGCCTGCCAGCCGACGAGCAGCAGCGCGCAGGCGATCCACACGGCGCGCGGCAGGGCGATCCGGCGCCGGCGGGCGGGCGCCTCCTGCTCCTGCGCCCGCTCGCCTGCGAGCGCCGGGAGGCGCTCGGCGGGGAATGGCTCCCAGGTGGGGACATCGGGGTGCCGGCGGACGGACGGACGCCGCCACCGCCCTCTCTCAAGACCGCCGTCGAGCGCCTGCTCGAGCACCACGCGCAGCTGCTCCAGCGAGCCCCGCTCGCTTGGTGAGGGCGCCAGGGCGAGGTCCAGTGCGTCGGTCAGGGCGCGGGGTAGGTCTGCGCGGCGGCGCGCGAGCGGCTCCAGCGGGCGCCCGATCCGCCGCGCGGTGGCCGCTGGGGTGGCGCCCCGCACTGGGTTGACCCCGCTCAGCGCCTCGTACAGGACGAGCGCCAGCGCATACAGGTCCGCCTCCTCCCCGACCTCGGCGCCCTCGGACTGCTCGGGCGCCATGTAGGCGAGCGTGCCGAGCACGTCGCCGGTGCGGGTGAGGGCATCCTCGCCGACCAGGCTGGCGCCGCCGAAGTCGGTGAGCTTGGCCGCCTCGCCCCCCTTGCGCGCGCGTTGCGGGACGAGCACGTTCTGAGGCTTGATGTCGCGATGGATCACGCCGCGCGCGTGGGCGTGCGCCAGAGCGCCGGCGAGCGCGAGCCCGATCTCCAGCACCTCCTCGTCCTGTAGCTCGCCAGCGGCGATCAGGCGCGCGAGGGTCTCGCCCTCGACCAGCTCGGAGATCAGGTAGAAGGCGTCCTCGACCACGCAGGCCTCGTACAGGGCGACGATCGCGGGGTGCGACAGGCGCGCGGAGGCCAGCGCCTCGCGGGTGGCCCGCTCGCGGTCGCCGTCGGGCCCCAGCCAGATCCGCTTGACGGCGACCTCGCGGTGCAGCGTCTCGTCGTGCGCCCGCCACACCACGCCAAAGCCCCCCGCGCCGAGACGCTCGAGCAGGCGGTAGCGGTCCAGCACGAGATCCTCAGCGCCCCGCTGCTCCCCGTGCGCGGGCGCGGAGGCGCCACGGAAGATGCGCCGAGGAGCAACCTCCTCTGCTGTGGCATCGCTGCGGCTGGACGCTTGGACGAGGGTGCGCTGGGACTCCACCGGATCCCGCGTTCGCCGCCCTCGGGCGCTCTCCCTGCACGCGAGAGCAGGAAACGACGGGCTGACCGAGAAGTTGCAGGATCGTCAGGGTGCTGCGCTGCAGTCATACTGGGCCCCTTCCCGAAGTCCCTGCAAAGGAGCGGTTGGCTTTTGTCGTTCTTTGACGATGGCGAGGAGGAGACAGCCGCTCGGCCGTCATCCCGAGCACCTCAACGGCCCCGGCCGCGCCGGCCGCAGCACGCGGGCGGCGCCCCCGGGCTCGACCAGCACACCCTGATGGTGCGCCGGCGCATCGCCGCGGGCGTTGGCGTGGTGCTGCTGATCGTGATCGTGCTGCTCATAAACGGCTGCCTGAAGAGCCAGAAGCAGCAGTCGTTGAAGGACTACAACCGAAACGTCACCCAGCTGGCGGGCGAATCGGAATCGCGCGTATCCAAACCCCTCTTCACGGCGCTCACGGGCGCCGGCGCCAAGTCGGCGCTCGACGTGGAGGTGCAGATCGACCAGCTGCGCATCGCCGCACAGAGCATCGCAACGCACGCCAAGAGCCTGAGCGTGCCGAGTGAAATGACGGGCGCCCAGCGGGCGCTGCTGATGGCGCTGAACCTGCGGGTGGAAGGCATGGCCAAGGTGGCCGCGCTCGTACCCACGGCGCTCGGCGGGAAGAACAAGCAGGCCAGCACGCAGATCGCGGGCGACATGGAGATCTTCCTGGCCTCCGACGTCATCTACTCCCAGCGCGTCGCCCCGCTGATCGGCCAGGCGCTCACGGCGAACGGCATCCAGGGCCCGAGCACCGCGTCTAGCCGCTTCCTGCCGAACGTCGGCTGGCTCGATCCCGCCACCACCCTCTCGCGCATCACCGGACAGGCCGCCAGCTCCTCCCAGGGCTCGGAAGCGGTGACGGGCAACCACGGCAGCGCCCTGAAGGCGGTGAGCGTGGGCACGAACACGCTCGCACCGGAACCCACTCTCAACCACATCAGCGGCGGCAGCAACCCGACCTTCACCGTCCAGGTCGAAAACTCCGGTGAAGCGACCGAGACGAACGTCAAGGTTGACATCACGGTGACCGCTGCGGGCAAACAGTACAAGGCCTCCCACGTGATCGAAAAGACCGAAGCGGGCAAGTCGCTCAACGTCGAAATACCCGTCACGGGCGTCCCGCTTGGGGTCGCCTCGAAGATCCAGGTGAACATCGAGGGTGTGCCCGGCGAGAACGACCTGGAAAACAACAAGAACACCTATCTTGCGATCCTGGGCGCGTAGAGGAGCAGCAACCCAGGCGCCCAAAGCGCCGCGCGGGAGGGCAGCGCCCCGCACCGGCACCGCTAGCGGCTAACTTGTGGCGATGCTCGCCACGCTCACGGACACCCAGGGAATCGTCGCGATCGCCGCGGGCGCGGTGGCGATCGCGGCACTGCTGGGCTGCGCCCTCCTGGCGCTGGCCGTGCGCCGCCTGCGAGGCGCGCAGCGGCTGGTCATGGGCGAGCGCGAGGAGCAGGACGTGGTGGCGCACGCGGCCGCCATGCAGCAGGCCTTCGAGGAGCTGCGCGGACACGTGGAGGAGACGGCCACGCGCCTGGACGGGCGCCTGGCCGGCGTGGAGGCGGCGCTGCGCGGAGCGATCGCCCACCGGGCGCTGGTGCGCTACGACGCCTACAACGAGCTGTCGGGCCACCAGTCGATGTCGATCGCGTTGCTGGACGAGGAGCAGTCGGGGATCGTGCTGTCCTGCATCCATCACCGCGACCAGGCGCGCGTCTACGGCAAGCAGGTGCACGGCGGGCGCGGCGAACTGGAGCTCTCTCCCGAGGAGGCCGAGGCGGTGCGCCTGGCGATCGCCGGTGGCGGAGATGGGTTGACCGAGGATGAGCACCCCGCCTGAGGCGCCCGAGGGCCGCCCGCGCGTCGGCTATCTCGGACCGCGGGGAACCTTCAGCGAGGAGGCCCTGCTGGCGAGCGCGGCCGAGGAGGCGGTGGAGGCGGTGCCGCTCGCCACGATCTATGACACGGTGATGGCGCTGCGCCGCGGCGATGTGCGCTGGGCGATCGTGCCGATCGAGAACTCGCTGGATGGGTCGATCAGCCTGACGCTGGACTTGCTGGCGGGCGAGGCCAGCGACGTGAAGATCGTGGGCGAGGCGCTGCTGCGGATCAGCCACTCCCTGATCGCCGCGGAGATGCTCGCCCTGGAGGAGATCGAGACGGTCGTCACCCATCCCCAGGTGCCGGGACAGTGCACGCGCCTGCTGCGCGGCGAGCTGCCCCACGCGCGGGTGCTGCCCGCCAGCTCCACCGCGGAGGCGGTGCGGACCGTGACCCTCGGCGGGGCGCGCCGGCAGGCGGCGCTCGGAACGGTGCTCGCGGCCAGGATCTACGGCGGCACGGTCATCCGCGAGGGAGTGGAGGACCGCGACGACAACGAAACGCGCTTCGTCTGGCTGGCGCGCGCAGGCGAGCAGGAACGCTCACCGCCGCTGCGGGCGATGGCGGGCGATGAGTGGAAGACATCGCTGGTGTTCTGGGGGCTGGGCGCCGAGCGCCCCGGCTGGCTGGTGCGCTGCCTGGACGAGTTCGCGCGCAGGGACATCAACCTCACCAAGATCGAGTCGCGCCCGCGGCGCGAGCGTCTTGGCAGCTACATGTTCTTCGCCGACCTTTCCGGGCGCGTCCGCGAGCCTCAGGTGGCGGACGCGATCGCGGGCGTGGAGGGCATGTGCGAGGAGCTGCGCGTGCTCGGCTGCTATCCCGCCGCAGCGCGATCGCGGGCGCCCGGGTCCTGAGGAGGGCGCCGATTCGGGCGCTGCGCGCCGTCAGCGCCCCCGCTACACTCGGCGCTGAAGATGGAGAGCACAGCCCCACCAGAGCCGGTGGGGTCCGTGTCGCCTTCACAGCACCAGCGGCACGGACCCAGATCATCGCCCAGGGCGGCGGTGGGTGGCCGGGTGCTTGTCTTGAACGCCACGTTTGAGCCGATCAACGTCTGCACGGTGCGCCGCGCTGTGGTGCTGCTGCTGAAGGAAAAGGCCGAGCTGCTGGAGCGCAGCCGCTGGGAGCTTCACTCGGAGAGCTCGACGCTGGCGCGTCCGGTGGTGATCCGCCTGGTGAGCTACGTGAACGTCCCGCGCGACGCGCACCGGCGCAAGATCACCAGGCGAGCGGTGTTCGCCCGCGACAGCTGGACCTGCCAATACTGCGGCTCGCGCTCCAACCTGACGGTGGACCACGTCATCCCCCGCTCCAAGGGCGGCTCCTCGAGCTGGGAGAACATCGTGGCCTCGTGCGCGCCGTGCAACCGCCGCAAGGGCGACCGGCTCCCGCGTCAGGCGGGGATGCACCCGCGACGCGCACCGCGCACCCCACGCGCGGAGATCTTCATCCACGTGGCCAGCCCGACCATACCGGCGGCCTGGCTTCAGTACCTGCCGCAGGCCGCCTGAGCCGGTCGGCAACGGCCGGCACCGCCGCACGGGAGGCGCTGTCGAAGCGCGCCGCGCTCGGAGCGGGCTGACGTCGGAGCGGAGAAAGCGTGGAGGGCGCCTGACTGCGACGCCCTCCACGGTGCGGCTCTGACTGGAAATACCGAGAGCGACCAACAGCAGGCCGGAGGGACCAGGACCGGCGGTCGTCTCGGGGTGTCCCGGGTTGGATTCCGCTAAGCGG
>DAINPC010000032.1:0-3200 GCA_036743695.1 Solirubrobacteraceae bacterium
CAGCAGCAGCGCCTGTGCATCGCCCGCGCGATCGCGCCGCGACCCGAGGTGCTGTTGATGGACGAGCCCTGCAGCGCCCTCGACCCGATCTCGACGAACACGATCGAGAAGCTGATCGGCGAGCTGCGCCGCGAGCTGGCGGTGGTCGTCGTCACACACAACCTCGCCCAGGCGCACCGCGTGGCCGACAAGGTCGCATTCATGTACCTGGGCGACCTGGTCGAGTATGGAAGCACCTCCCAGGTCTTCGACGAACCGCGCGCGACCCGCACCCGCGACTACGTCAGCGGAGCGTTCGGATGACGATGTGCAACGCCCCTGCGCCCTCGTGTGGCGCGGGGCTGTGAGGCGGGCGCTAGTGGTGGCCGGCTGCGGACTTCTGAGCATGACCTCATCCGCGTGCCAGAGCACCGAGCAGGAAAGCGCGAAGATCGGCCGCGAGAGCCAGCATCAGGCGGCCGGCCCGGGCGCGCTGAAGCTCGGCGCGGCCAGCCACAGCGTGCGCGTCTCCGACGTCACGCTGCTGAGCAGCGGCGGGCGGCTGGCGGTGGCGGCGAGGCTCACCAACACCTCCGCGCGTCCCCAGACCGATGTGCCTCTGCTCGTGAGCGTGACCGGCAAGGACGGCAAGATCCTCTACAGCAATGAGACGGGCGGCGTGGAAGCCTCGCTGCAGCGGATCGCGCTGCTGCGCCCCCACCAGAGCGCGTGGTGGGTCGACGACCAGCTGCTCACCTCGGGGAGAGCACTGGCCGTCGAGCTGCGTGTCGGCACAGGGTCAAAGCCGCGCTCGAGCGCCTTCCCGGCGATCGGCACCACCGCGATGCGGACCGCCCAGCAGTCCGGCGTCAGCACTCTCAGCGCAAGCCTCGTCAACCACTCGAGCCGCGGAGACGGCAAGGTGCCCGTCTTCGGCGTGGCGCTGCGCGCGGGACGGGTCGTGGCGGCCGGGCGCGCCGTCGTCGGAGCGCTGCCTGCGCACCAGGGTGCGTCGGTCCCCTTCCAGATGGTGCTCGTCGGCAACCCGGCTGGGGCCACGCTCGAGCTGACGGCCGTGCCGAGTGCCTGATGAGCCAGTTGTGAGGAACGCGAGCCTGATGCCAGTCCCATCCGAGCAGGCCGAGGCCACGTGCGCCAATTGCGGGGCGGCGCTCGTCGCCGACCAGCGCTACTGCCTGGCCTGCGGGCAGCCGTGCTCGCCGGTGCGCCTGGCCTTCCTCGACGTGCTCCAGGATCAGCCGGGACGCGGCCAGCAGGGCTGGGCGTCCCCGAGCACGATCGAGATGAGCCCCGCCGGCTACGTGCCCGTGTTCGAGCAGGGCACGGGCGGCTGGCTGCGCCGCTACTCTGGGCTGCTCGGGCTGTTCGCGGTGCTGCTCATGTGCCTGCTCGTCGGTCTCCTGGTCGGGCACTGGGTGACGCAGGGCAACAGGACCCCCGGCAGGCAGGTCGTGGAAATCAAGGGGCTGGCCGGCATCCCCGCCGCTGCGGCGGCAGCGAGCACGACGAGCGCGACGCCGCCAGCGAGCGAAGCCTCGGCGGCGAGCAAGACCAGCGCCAAGGCAGAAGCCGAAGAATCCAAGGAAGCGGTCAAGGAAACCAAGGCCGAAAAGGCGCCGCCCCCGAAACCGGTGACGGTCACGCCGACGAAATTGAAGAAACTGACGAAGACGACCGGCAAACAGCACCAGGAAGAAATCAACGCGCTCGGCGCTCAGCCGATCGAAACGGGCTGAGGCGGCGACATCGCGTGAGCTCGCTCAACGGCAACTCCCCAGCGCACGCCCCCGCGCCCGGACACCGCCAGCCGGCAGCCGGCGCGCTCGTGCCGGTCGGCGGCCTGGCGGTCGGGGATCCCTCCAAGCACAGCGGCTCGATGGCCGAGCTGCGCCGCCGCCGCACGGAGCTCGCCGAACGCGTGGCCGAGCTCACCTGGGATCTCGGCGGGCTCACCTATGAGATGGCCGTTCGCGACCACTACCGCCTGGATGTCCTCGCGCGCCGCGCCGCCGAGCTGCAGGCCGCCGACGCGCAGCTGGGCGAGGTTCAGCGCCTGCTGGCGAGCGCCGAGGCCGGGGTCCACGGCCAGTGTCGCTCGTGCGGCGCCGTACACAGCCGCGGAGCAGCGTTCTGCTGGCACTGCGGTGCGCCCCTGATCGAAGAGGCCCGTCCGTCGCTGCTGGCGCAGTCCGAGCACTCCGTCTGAGCCGGGCAACGATCGTCCGCGCCCGTCGCTGCCGTCGCGCTCGTGGCATAGCGTCTGGCGAGTGAGCGGGATTCGCCTCTCCGGCCGGTCGTTGCGGCGCTGGGCCGCGATCGTGATCGGCACCCTGCTGGGCGCGGCTGTGCCGGTGGGATCCGCCTGGAGCGCCTCGGCTCCCCCTCCGCGCGAGTACGGCTGCCCGCTGTTCCCGGCGAGCAACTCGCTCAACCAGGACATCTCCCATGCCCCGGCCGATCCGAGCTCGGCCCGCTACATCGCCAGCATCGGCCTGGGCGGACATCTGCATCCGGATTTCGGGACCAACCCGAGCTACGGCATCCCCTACACGGTGGTGGGCGCGCACCAGCCCAAGGTGCCGATCGTGTTCAGCGAATTCGGCGAAGAATCGGAGCCCGGGCCATACCCGATACCGGCGAGCGCCCCCGTGGAGGGCGCGGCGGAAGCGGGCGACCGGCACGTGCTGGTGCTGCAGCGCGGCAGCTGCAGGGTGTACGAGCTGTATTCCGCGCGCCGGCGCGGATCCGGCTGGGAAGCGGGGTCGGGTGCGGTCTTCAACCTGCGCAGCAACGCCCTGCGCCCCGAAGGATGGACCTCCGCGGACGCGGCCGGCCTGCCGATCCTGCCGCTGCTCGTCCGCTATCCGGAGGTCCGCGCCGGGCACATCGAACACGCGCTGCGCGTGACCGTGCAGCGCACCCAGCGCGGCTACATCCACCCGGCGACCCACTTCGCCTCCAGCAGCTCCGATCCCAGCCTGCCGCCGATGGGACTGCGCCTGCGCCTGAAGGCGGGCTACAGCCTGGCCGGCTTTCACGGCGAGTCGCTGGTGATCCTGCGCGCGCTCAAGCGCTACGGGCTGATCGTGGCCGACAACGGCTCCTCGTGGTACATCACGGGCGCCCCCGACCCGCGCTGGAAGGACGAAGACCTCGAACAGATCAAGCGCGTCCCCGGATCGGCGTTCGAAGCGGTCCGC
>DAINPC010000032.1:3300-13932 GCA_036743695.1 Solirubrobacteraceae bacterium
GGGCACCGGTGCGGCGGCGGGCGCCTGCGTGGCGGGCTGCGCGGGCGCCGGAGGCTGCTGCTGCGCGGCCTGGGTCAGCGTCGGCTTGCTCTCGCCGCTGATCGAGTCCTTGAACTCGCGCATGCCGCTGCCGAGCGAGCGACCGATCTCCGGCAACCGCTTGGCGCCGAACACCAGCAGCAGGATCACGACCAGAAAGGCGATGTGAAGGGGGTTGTCCAGTCCCATGGGCTGCACCCAGTCTAGCTGCGCAGCGCCCTGTGTGCCAGTTGTGCGGCCACGAGCACCATCAGGCCCGCGAAAGCGTCGCGCAGGAAGGCCCCGGACAGGGCGTTTGCGAGCGCCACGCCGGCGGCTGCGCCCGCCACGGAGAGCAGGCCCAGCAGCAGCGCGTCGGCGCGGCGCACGTTGCCGTAGCGGTCCTGGCGGTAGGTCCCCAGGATGGCCACGGGGACGATCGCCAGCAGCGAGGTGGCCTCGGCCTGGTGCTGGCCGAGGCCGAGGAAGAACACCAGGCCCGGCACGAACAGCACGCCGCCGCCCACCCCGAGCAGCCCGGCCACGATCCCGGCGGCCAGGCCGATGGCCAGCGCGCCGATCACCTGAGCACCAGCTCGACAGCGCTCGCCACCAGCACGGCGGCGAACAGCAGCGAGATCGAGCGTCCCTGCATGCGCTGTTGCAGCCACGTCCCGATCAGCACTCCGCCGAGCGCAGGCAGGCCGACGAGCGCCGCGTCGAGCAGGCGCACGTTGCCGTAAAGCCCCTGGACGGAGGCGGCGAACGTGGCGATGAAGACGATCGCGGCCAGCGACGTGGCGGTTGCGCGGCGCTCGTCATAGCCCAGCCACAGCACCAGCAGCGGCACGATCACGCTGCCGCCTCCGACGCCGAACAGGCCGCTGAACAGGCCCGCCAGCGTGCCGATCGCCACCAGCTTCAGGGTGCGGTTGGGTGAGGCGTCAGCGACCACGCGCACGAGCGTACGGGCCGGCCACCATGCGCGCCATACTAGACCCGTGTCCCCCGCTGCAACGCTCGTGGAGGCGCTGGAGCCGATCCGCTCCGACCCCGCTCACGCCGCCATCCTGCTGGACATCGACGGCACGCTGGCGCCGATCGTGCGCCACGCGGCGGACGCGCACGTACCCGAGGCCACGCGCACGCTGCTGATCGAGATCGCCAAGCGCTACCGCGTGGTCGGCTGCGTCAGCGGGCGCCCCGCGAGCACCGCACGCCAGATCGTGGCGATCGGGACGATCGCCTACGTGGGCAACCACGGCGGCGAACTCCTGCGCCCCGGCTCCACCCGGCCGGAGGTCGATGAGGACCTGGCTGCCGGGATGGCCCGCGTGCGGGACTTCGCGGCGCGTGTCTACACCGGCGAGCACCAGCGCCTGCGGGTGCGCAGCGAGGACAAGGGCTCGATCGCGGCCTTCCACTGGCGCGGCGCGCCCGACGAGGATGCGGCCGCCGAGGCGGTTCGGAAGATCGCCCGGAGCGCGCAGGAGGCGGGGCTGGCGGTCCACTGGGGCCGCAAGGTGCTCGAGGTCCGCCCCCCGGTGGCTCTGGACAAGGGGCTCGGCATCGCTGCGCTGCTGCACGGCGGGACGGCGACGGCGGCGGTCTACGTCGGCGACGACACCACCGACCTCGACGCCTTCCGCGGGCTGCGCGAGCTGGTGGCCTCAGGTGAGCTGGCCAGGGCTGTGTGCGTGGCGGTCAGCTCCGACGAAGCGCCCCCCGAGCTGGCGCGCGAGGCCGACCTGATCGTCGAGGGGCCGGGTGGCGTGCGCGGGCTGCTCGAGGCGCTGCTGTAGCGACGTGCGCTTCGTTGACTTCCTCAGGACCACCGTGCTGCTGAGCGCCGGCGCGGCCACCGCTCTGGCGATGGTCACGGTGCTCGCCACGTCCGCCGGCTCGCAGTCCAACAGCTATCTGGTGCCGATCGCGGTGGGCTGGTGGCTGGTGGCGGCCGTGTTCGGCATGCGCCTGGGCAGGCGCGCGCAGACCAGCCCGCCGATCGCTCGACTGCTGGCGGGCGCGCGGGCGAGCACGAGCCTGCCCGAGCACCATCCCAGCGCGATTCTGCTCGACCGGCTGTGGCCGCTGCTGCTGTTCACGCTGCTCTCCGGCGGATTGGCGTTCCTGGCTCCGCAGATCCCCGGCATCGCCACCGGCTTCGCGCTGATCTGGGCGCTCGCGTGGCGCCGCCAGGACGCGGCGGTGGCGGCGATCGAGGAGCGCGACGGAGCGGCCTTCTACGTCCAGCGCACCTCGCCCGTGCGGCCCATGTCGCTGGTGCGCACCCCCGGCTTCTCCGCGTCGCGTCCCGAGCACGCAAACGGCGCCGTGACCTGAGATGCACCCGGCTCGGGGCGGGCCGGCCCCAATCGACGTGCTGATCGTCTCGCTGGGCTCCACCCAGGGTCTGCGCACTGCCGATGAGCAGCTTCGGGACTCGTTGCGGCGCGCCGGCGCCGAGGTGGCCGTCGCCCGCGCGCTCCCGCCCGGGCGCAGGCGCACGCTGATGCTCACGGACCTCGGCTGGGCGCGCGCGGCGCGCGCTGCGGCCGGGCACATGCTCGCGCAGCTGCGCGACTCCCCTCCCCGGGCGATCGTCTACTCCAGCACCACGGCCGCGCTGTTGTGGCCGCGGCCGGGGGCGATCCGCTTCGACGCCCCCGCCGCCGGCAACCGGCCGGGCCGCCACGGGCTGTGGCAGCGCCCACTCGAGCGCCGCCGTCTCGGCCAGGCACCGCTGCTGCTGCCCTGGAGCGAGGGCGGGCTGGGCGAGGCGTCATCGGCGCTCACACGCGCGGGCGGGGCGCTGGTCCTGCCGGTCGCCGTGGAGCCCTCCGGGCCGTCTGGGCGCGAGCGGGACATCGCGGCGATCACCTACGCGGCCAACCCGTCCAAGAAGGGGCTGGATCGTGTCCTGCAGGCGTGGCGGGCGGTGTGCGCGCACGGGGGCGTGGAGGGAGAGCTGCTGGTGGCCGGAGCGGGCGCGGATGAGCTCGAGCAGGCCGGCCTCGCGGCCGGCGGGGCGGGCGTGCGTGTGGTCGGCCATCTGGCCCGCGCGGAGTACCGCGCGCTGCTGCGCCGCTCCCGCGTGTTCGTGTGCGCACCGCGGCGCGAGGACTACGGCATCGCCCAGCTGGAGGCCCTGGCGGACGGCTGCCAGCTCGTCACCACGGCTGCCCCCGGTCCGTATGCCGCGCTGCCGATCGCGCGGGAGCTCGATCCGCGTCTGGTCGGCGAGGACCTCGCGGCAGCGCTGCGGGTTGCCCTGGATCAACCCGTCCCCGACTACGCCGCCCGCGCTCGGGCGGCGCTGGCGCCGTTCGGCGGCGAGGCGATCGACGGGCTGGTGGCCCGCGAGCTACTTCCGCGCCTGCTGGCGTAGCGCTCGAAGCTCGGGCCATGAGCGCGTGTTGGCGACGTGCTCCTTCGTCAGCCAGGCGCGGCGCGCGGTGGCCACCCCCCAGCGCATGTTCGCCAGCGTGCTCGTGCGGTGGGCGTCGGAGTCGATCACCAGCAACACGCCCGCGCGCGCGGCGGCGCGGGCGTGGATGTCGGACAGATCGCGCCGGTCGGGGTTGGCGTTGATCTCCAGCATCGTGCCCGTCCGGGCTGCGGCGGCGAACACGGCGTCGAGGTCGATGGCATAGGGGGCGCGCCGCTGGATCAACCTGCCCGTCGGGTGGCCGATGGCGCCGACGAGGGGGTGCTCGATCGCGGCGATCATCCGCCCGGTCATGGCCTGCTCGTCCATGGCGAAGGACGTGTGGACGCTGGCGATCACCCAGTCGAGCTGCTCCAGCAGCGCGTCCTCGTAGTCGAGCGAGCCGTCCGGCAGGATGTTGACCTCGCTGCCCGCCAGCAGCTCGATCCCCTCCAGGCGCTCGTTGGCCGCGCGCACAAGCTCGATCTGGCGGCGCAGCTGCTCGGGCGAGACGTCGTTGCCGAACCCGTGGCTGGCGGAGTGATCGGTGATCGCCAGGTATTCATAGCCGCGCTCGCGCGCCGCGGTGCCCATCTCATCGATCGTGTTGTGCCCGTCCGAGGCCACCGTGTGGCTGTGCAGCTCGCCACAGATGTCCTGGAGCGTGAGGAGCTCTGGCAGCTCGCCGTCGCGGGCTGCCTCCAGCTCACCGCGGTTCTCGCGCAGCTCCGGCTCGATGTAGCTCATGCCCAGGCGCTGGTAGACCTCCTGCTCGGTGGCATGGGTCTCGGTGGTGGCAGTGGCGTCGTCCAGGATCCCGTACTCGGAGACGTGCAGGCCGCGGCGCACGGCCGCTTCGCGCAGCGCCGCGTTGTGGGCTCCCGAGCCCGTGAAGTGCTGGAGCAGGTTGCCGAGCTGCTCGGGCCGCGCGATCCGCAGGTCCACTGCGATGCCAGAGTGCGTGCGCGCCCGTGCGCCCGCCCTGCCGGCCGAGGTGACGCGCTCGATCTGCTCGAGCTTGCCCAGGCTCTCGGCCAGCGTGCTCGGCCGGGTGGTGGTGGCGATCAGGTCGAGGTCCTTGACGCTGTCGGTGAGCCGGCGGGCCGATCCGGCAAGCTGCACGTGGGTGCCCGCTCCGCCCAGGCGCGCCAGCCCGGCGGCCAGCGCCTCGCCGATCTCGACCGCCCTGGCCAGCAGGACGCGGGGAGCGGCGCGGGGGTCGGGCTGGGACTCCATCTCCTCCAGTGACGCCAGCACGCTCGCCTCGAGCTTGGCGCCCAGTCCGCGCACGGTGCGCAGGCGCTCGCCCTGCGCGGCCGCGCGCAGCGCCTGCGGCGAATCGATTCCCAGCTCAGAGTGCAGGAGCCGCGCGCGCTTGGGACCCAGGCCGGGCAGGTGGGTGATCGCGATCAGCCCCGGCGGGAACTTCGCCCGCAGCCTCTCGGTCGAGGGGATCGAGCCGGTCTCCGCCAGCGTCAGGATCTTCTCCTGGAGCGTCTTGCCGATGCCCGGGAGCTCCACCGCACGGCCCTGGCGGGCCAGCGCGGCGACCGACACGGAGGCCTCGCGCACCGCCTTGGCGGCGCCGCGGTAGGCCAGCACGCGGTGGACGATCGCGCCGTCCAGCTCGTACAGATCGCCCAGCTCCTCGAGCGCTTCGGCGATCGCGGTGTTCGACAGCTCGGGCTCGGCCACGGCCACCAGGGTAGGGCGCGATCGCGCCCCGCGCCGCGTGACCGCGCCGCGAATGCTGCCCACGGTCTAGGGTACGCCGACCCATGTCCGGCGAGCCCTGGCTGATACTGCCGACCTACAACGAGGCGGAGAACGTGGAGGCGATCGTAGCCGCCGCCGGCGCGGTCCTCGCGCACGCCGCCCCCGCCGGCTTCCGCGTGCTCGTCGTGGACGACGGCTCGCCCGACGGGACCGGCCGGCTCGCCGACGAGCTGGCGGGCAAGCACGAGTGGGTGGAGGTGCTCCATCGCACGCAGAAGAACGGCATCGGCCCGGCGTACCTGGCGGGCTTTCGCCATGCGCTGCAGGGCGGAGCGGGATATGTGATGGAGATGGACTCGGACTTCTCCCACGACCCGGCCGACCTCGCAAGGCTGCTGGGAGCCGTGCACGGCGGCGCCGATCTGGCGCTCGGCTCGCGCTACGTGCCGGGGGGTGGCGTCAGCGACTGGGGGCTCGTGCGGCGCCTGATCAGCGAGGGCGGCTCCACCTATGCGCGGCTGGTCCTGGGCCTGCGCGTAAAGGACCTGACGGGCGGCTTCAAGTGCTTTCGACGCGAGGTGCTGGAGGCGATCCACTTCGACAGCGTGCGCTCCCACGGCTACGCCTTCCAGGTCGAGCTCACCTACCGAGCCGTCCAGGCGGGCTTCAGCGTGGTCGAGGTGCCGATCGTCTTCCGCGACCGCGAGCACGGCCAGAGCAAGATGTCCTGGCGCATCGCCGTCGAGGCGATGTGGCTGGTGCCCCGCCTGCGCTTCAGGTAGGAGCCTGCCCGGCCGATGCAACGGCGATGGATGCGTCGGCCTATGCGTTCGCCCACGGCGTGCGCCACACGCGCGCCACGCTGGGCTCGTGGCAGCGCAGGCCGGGGGCGGTGGTCGGTCGCTGGGTGGCGGGCTCGGCACTGGCCGCGGCGGGACTGCTCGCGGCCGTGCTCGCCATCTCCTATCTGGACCACGGCTACGAGCAGGTCATCACGCTGCGTCCGCCCTTCGCCGTGGGCGACGGCGGCGACGTGCTGCAGGTGCTGCGCAACAACGCGCTCGTGCTCGCCCTGCATGCGATGGCGTGCGTGGCCGGCTTCATCGCCGGGAGCTCGCTGCCCCTCCAGGCTGCCCACCGGCACGGCGTCTCACGCTGGGTGCACGAACACGGCGGGCGCCTGGCCATCATGTTCGTCCTCGCCGCGACCACCTTCTCGCTGAGCGCCCAGGCATACCTGATCGGCCACACGCTGGCGGGCGTGTCGAGCTTTCTGCGCGTCTCGCCCGCCCTGCTGCTGCTGGGCGTGCTCCCGCACGCGATCCCCGAGCTGATCGCGCTGTTCCTGCCGCTGGCCGCCTGGATCATCGCCAGCCGCAGAGGCGAGTGGGAGCAGCTGCTCGCAGCCACCGTCGTGACGGTCGCACTGGCGGTGCCCATCCTCGTGGCCGCCGCGTTCGTCGAGGTCTACGTCTCACCCCACCTGTTCACGGCGCTGACCCACATCCACCCGCCGATCGTGCGTTGGACGAGCTCCGCTCGGTCAGACGGCTGGCTCGTCACCGTTCGCTGAGGGGTCCCGCTCGCCCTCCGCTTCGCGGGCGTCGTCACGGGCCTCCGCGCGCAACAGCACCCACGTCAGCAGCACCGCCCCGCCCACCGCCACGCCGATCACGATCGAGCCGCTGGTTGCCAGGGGAATCATCAACCAAGACGATAGCCCGCTCACGCCTACCCCGGGCAACCCTTCCTTCATTTTGTATAGTGGAGAACAAGCGACCAAGGAGACCCAATGGCAGGCACTCTGACCCAAATCACCGACAACAACTTCGACGCCGAGGTCATCGAGGCCGAGGGTCCCGTGCTGGTCGACTTCTGGGCCCCCTGGTGCGGTCCGTGCCGTGTCGTGGCGCCCGTGCTGGAGGAGATAGCGTCCGAGCGTCCGGAGCTGCGCATCGTCAAGCTGGACATCGACGAGAACCCGCAGACCGCAGCCCGCTTCCAGGTGCTCTCGATCCCGACCATGATCCTGTTCAAGGGGGGCCAGCCCGTCAAGACGGTCGTCGGCGCCTACCCCAAGAAGAAGCTCGAGCAGGAGCTGGAGCCCGCCCTCACCGCCGCGTAGTCGCTCATGCAGCCGGCTTTGACCGGCTGAGCGAGATGCTCAGGAGCAGACCTTCGATCTCGGTCTGCTCCGAGTAGTCCATCGCCGCGCTCTCCTGCGCGGCGCGGGCGCTGAGGTCGAGGTCCACCGCGAGGGTCTCCCCGACGATGTAGTCGCTGTGGGTGGCCGCCGCGTCGAGCAGCGCCGGCTCGCCGTCGAGCGCCAGCTCGATCCGGTCCTCCACCTGCAGGCCGGCGCTCTTGCGCGCGTTCTGGACCGCGTGGACGATCTCGCGTGAGCGGCCGTCTCGGCGCAGGTCCTCGTCGATCGTCAGATCCAGCGCCACCGCGTGCGCGCCCTCGCGCTCCACGCTGTAGCCCTCCGGAGCCCGCATCGTCAACAGCACGTCCTGGGCGGTGAGCGTGTGCTCGCGCTCCCCCACCGCGATGCCGATCTGCCCGCCATCGCGCAAGGCCGCGGCCACGTGGGCTGGGTCCAAGGCCGCGATCGCCTTCGCCGCCAGCGGCATCTCCTTGCCGAACAGCGGTCCCAACGTGCGGTAGTTGGCCTTCACCTCATAGCTGCCCAACTCCTCCGCCGCGGCGACAAAGCGAACGTCCCTGACGTTCAGCTCCTCGCGCACGACATCCGCCAGTCGTTCGATCGCCTCCCGCTCGCGGCCGTCCGCCACCACCACCGCCTCGCCCAGCGGCTGGCGCACCTTGATCTTGGCCTTGCCGCGCGCGCCCAGGCCCAGCCGCACCGTCTCGCGCGCCAGCGCCATCGACCGCTCCAGCTCCTGCTCACGCGGCGCCACCTGCTCGCCCGTCGGGAAGTCGCACAGGTGAACGCTCGCCAGCGTCCCGTCGAGGTTGTCGTAGATCTCATCCGCGATGAACGGACAGAACGGAGCCAGCAGCTTGGCGACCGTCAGCAGGCACGTGCGCAGCGTCGCAAACGCCGCCTCCTCTCCATCCCAGAAGCGCCTGCGCGAGCGCCGCACGTACCAGTTCGACAGCTCGTCCACCAGGCCCGCGATCGCCCTGCCCGCCGATGTCGCGTCGTAGGCGTCCAGGCGCTCCGCCACCAGCTCCGCCGTGCCCGCCGTCCGCGACAGCGCCCAGCGGTCGAGATCCCCATCCGCGCCGCTCGCCTCCGCGCCTGCGCCCGCGAGCTGATCGGATGAGGCGTGGGCGTAGAGGACGTAGAAGTAGTAGGTGGACCACAGCTGCTTCAGGAACAGGCGCACGCCCTCGCCGATCGTCTCCGCCGAGAAGCGGTAGCCGTCCCACGGCTGCTTGGAGGTGAAGAAGTACCAGCGAAACGCGTCCGCGCCATAGGCGTCCAGCACCTGCCACGGCTCCACCGTGTTGCCTTTGGACTTGGACATCTTCTGCCCCTCCTCGTCCAGGATCAGCCCCAGGCAGACCACGTTTCTGTATGGCGCCCGCCTGCCGAGCAGCGTCGCCACCGCCAGCAGCGAGTAGAACCAGCCGCGCGTCTGGTCCTGCGCCTCGCAGATGAAGTCCGCCGGGAAGCTGCCCTCCAGCACCGCCTCGTTCTCGAACGGGAAATGGTGCTGGGCGAAGGGCATGGCGCCCGAGTCGAACCACACGTCGATCACCTCGGGCACGCGCCGCATCGGCTCGCCGCAGCGCTCCCCGCCATCCCCGCCGTCGGGGCAGGGGAAGGCGACCTCGTCCACATACGGGCGATGGTGGTCGGACAGCTCCGCTCCCGATCGCTCGGCGAGCTCCGCGAAGGAGCCGATCACGTGGACGTGCCCGCGCCCGCAGCGCCACACCGGCAGCGGCGTGCCCCAGTAGCGCTCGCGCGATAGCGCCCAGTCCACGTTGTTCTTCAGCCAGTCGCCAAAGCGCCCCTGCTTGACGTGCGGCGGGTGCCAGTTGACCGTCTCGTTCGCCGCCAGCAGCTCCTCGCGCAGCTTGGTCGTCGCGATGTACCACGACGGTTTCGCGTAGTACAGCAGCGGCGTGCCGCAGCGCCAGCAGTGGGGGTAGGAATGCTCGTACTCCTCAACGCGCAGCAGCAGGCCGCGCGCGTCGAGGTCCTCGATCAGCTCGCGGGTAAGCGCTGGGTCCTTGACGAAGCGGCCCCCATAGGAGCGCCCGGCGTGGCTGTGCACGCGCTGGTCGTAGGTGCCGTCGGGCTTGACCGGGTTGAACAGGGTGCGCGGCTCATCGCCCTTGAAGATGCCCGCGGCCGCCGCCACCCGGTAGTCGTCCTCGCCAAATGCCGGCGCGAGGTGCACGATGCCGGTGCCGTCGTCGGTCGTGACGAAGTCATCGAGGAGGATCGGGAAGCCGCCGGCTTCTCCGGTGTTGAAGATCGGTCCTCGATAGGAGCCGTATCTGTCGTGCAGCTCCCCGCCCGTGAATCTCTCTACGATCTCCGACGCCTCGCCGAGCACTGGGATGACGCGGTCCTCGGCGAGGACGAGCATCTCATTCCCGACGCGCACCTTGGCGTAGATGGCCCCGGGCGCCACCGCCACGGCGACATTTCCGGGCAGGGTCCACGGTGTGGTCGTCCACACGAGCAGCTTCTCCTCACCGCCAAGCAGTCCCAGCTTCAGGAAGACGCTCGGATCGACCACGTCGCGGTAGCCGAGCGCCACCTCGTGCGAGGACAGCGTGGTCTCGCAGCGCGGGCAGTAGGGCACCACCTTGTGGCCTTCGTACAGCAGCCCGTGCTCGAAGATCTGCGCCAGCGCCCACCACACCGACTCGATGTAGCTCTCATCCAGCGTGCGGTAGGCGTCGTCGAGATCCAGCCAGAAGCCGATCCGCTCGGTCAGCCGGTTCCACTCCTTCAGGTAGGTGAACACCGACGCGCGGCAGCGCTCGTTGAACTCACCGATCCCGTACTCCTCGATCTCCGCCTTGGACTTGATGCCGAGCTCCTTTTCCACCGCTATCTCCACCGGCAGGCCGTGGCAGTCCCAGCCGCCCTTGCGCTCCACGCGAAAGCCGCGCATCGTCTGAAAGCGCGGGTAGATGTCCTTGAACACGCGCGAGAGCACGTGGTGGGAGCCCGGCGGGCCGTTGGCCGTGGGCGGACCCTCGTAGAAGACCCATTGCCTGGCGCCCTCGCGCAGGCGCAGCGACTCGGCGAACACGTCGCGCTCGCGCCAGCGCTCGAGCACCTCCAGCTCCAGCGCCGGCAGCTCCTGGCGAGGATCCACCTCGCGGCTGGGTATCAACGGGTGTCGTGGACGGTCGCTCACGGGGCGGCCCATTGTAGGTGCGCGCCCCTGCTCGATCTCCGCGCCGGGCGCCGCCCGTCGGCGAGTCGATCCTACGATGGAGCTGTGCGCCTGCGCCTCTACCACCACCCCGACGGCGCC
>DAINPC010000033.1:0-9346 GCA_036743695.1 Solirubrobacteraceae bacterium
CCGAGGAGCGGCGCGTGCGCGAAGCGGTGCGGCGCATGCTGCGCCGCTCGGCCCATCCTTCGCCGACGGAACGCGCGTCGGCCGCTCTCGACTGGCTACGCGGGGATCGCGAGCATCCGGCTGCGTATCTCTCGACGTCGCCGAGCGCGCACTTCCGCGTGCAGACGAACGCGGTGTTCGCAGCCCTACGCAGCGGGACGCCCTACCCGTGTGGCATCGAGTCGGCCACGCCCCAACCGGCGCCCGCGTGGAGCGTCGGCCCGCTCGAGGAGGACTGGGGGCCGCCGTTGCGGCCCTCCGGCTCGCTCGTCGGGCTGCTGCGGCTGCTCGACCTCCGTGGCCGGCGCCACCGCTACCTCGCCGGCCCGGGCGCGCCGCCGGAGGGCGCCGTGCGAGTCGGCGAGCTCGGCGCCCTGCTGCGAGATCCGGGCGCGGGGTGCGTTCCCGCCTGGATCGGGGCGGATGGCCGGCTCTCGACCGACGGCTATCGGCCGGGTGCACCGGAGCTGCGGTCGCGCACGGTCGCGCGGTGGGTTCTAGCGCCGCTGCGCTGGGCGGAGGCGGGCTCGACGGCGTCGCGCCTGCGGGAGCTCGTCCGCCGCAGCGGCGACGCGGTCACGGCGCTTCGAGGCGAGGAGCCGCGAGCCGAGCTGCGAGGCGCAGCTCCCGCGGGGTACCTCGACGGCGAGGACGCAGAGGGCCGGCTCGCGCTCTACTCCTCGATCCATCCGGTCAACGGCGATCAACTGCTCAGCGCCGATCCGAGCGAGTGCACCGATCTGGGTTACAACGCTCCGGTCCTGCTCGGATATCTGCAGGCGTCGGCGCCGGCGAGCGGAAGCCTCGCCGTCTCTCGAGCGCTCATCCCGTGGGCCTCCCGGTTCGGCCAGGTGCCCGCCGGGGTGCGGCGCTAACGCGGTGTCTCAGCCTCGGGCCAGGTGCGCGCCCAGGACGCGCTCGACCTCGGCCGCGCTCTGAAAAGCCCCGACCGCGGAGGTCCGGGCCCGAACGCGCGCCTCGTCGGTCAGGCACCAGTCGAAGTGGCGCTCGACGGTCGCGTCGTCGAGCGTCTCGACGGTCATGCTGGCGGGCCAGTCGAGCGCGCGCGCCTGCGCGAGCACCTTGGCGCCGCCCGCGATCGGATCGATCGCCAGCGCCGGCACGCCCTGTGCGAGCGCCAGGACGAGGCCGTGCAGTCGGGTGGTCAGCACGACGTCAGCCCGTCCGAGAAGCGCCTGGACCTCGCCCGCCGTTCGTCGCCCCGGCACGCTCGCGTCGAGCACGGTGTCGACCGCGAAGGGAGCCGCTTCGCGCGAGGCGAGCAGGCGATCGAAGGCGCCGTGGGCGATCTCCGGCCAGGCTCCTGCGTACTCGACCTGGTGGTGAATCCGCACGACGGCCACGACCGGCGCGCCGCCGTGCGGGGACGTCATCGCGAGATCGGGTCGTGTGCGCCCGTTGCCGTCGCGCTCGAGGAGGAGGTCGAACGGTCGCCAGCGACGGTCGCCCACGAGCGTGACGTTCAGGGCCACCCGGCGGCAGTCGGCAAAGCGCTCGATGAGCTCGGCGACAGCCAGCTCGGGGCCGACCGGGCCGCAGGCGAAGATGAGGTGGGTGTAGCGCGCCGGCGAGACGCGAAACCAGTCGACACCCGCTCCGAGCGTCCGCTCCTGCGCTATGTCGTGCTCGATCCTCCGCGTCCGCAACCAGGCGCAGATCGTGTCTCGCACGAGGATGTCTCCGGCGGTCGCGCCGCCGCCCTCGATGCTGAACCAGCCGGCGACGAGCACCCTCATCGCGGCGTCTCATCGTCCTTCCAGCTCCCCCTCCAATGGTGGACCACGTATGCATCAGGGAAGCTCTCCTCACGCCGCTCTCGCTCGCGCCAGTCATACGGGTAGAAATGCTCGGCGCCAAGGATCGCCACGCCCGGCTCATCCTCGAGGATCAGGCTGAGCAGGTACGGGCCGTTGGCGTCGGCGGAGTGGGCACCCGCGCCGAGAGTTCTCCGCGTCAGCCGGGCGGCCCGCGCGAACGCCGGCAGGCCGGGGATCGAGCCGAGCACGGCGGTTCCCACCTGCCCGGGAGACTCGAGCGCCGCGAAGGCACTGATCCCGCGCAAGAGCGGAGTCAGGTTTCGCCTGCACTCGACATCGGTGTCGACGTACACGCCGCCGAAGCGATGCAGGATCTCGTAGCGAACGAGGTTTGAGAGCTCTGAGGCGCTGCGCGCGCGGTCCCGCTCGCTCGCGGTGATCTCGAGCGCCGCCAAGTCCCCGTCGGTCCATAGTCTCAGCTCCCAACCTGGGTGATGCTCTGCAAACGTCTCGCCGAAGCTGCGGTCAAGCGCCGGCATCGGCTCCTGCCCCAGCCACACCCGGTGGATCGTGCGGGGAATGCGCATGCGTCGCCAGCGGCTTCGGGTGGGAGACGCCGTCTGGCTCAACCTCGCGCCGGTCACGGGCGGACCCTGTTGACTCTGCACACGGATCGGCACGCGGCAAGGGCAGCCGAACCACCGCACGTCCTCGTGGACGACATCGACCTCGAGCAGGTACTCGCCCGCAGTCGCCGGTGCGTTGACGTGCAGCGGCATGAGGACTTGCTCGCCCGGCCTGACGATGCGCGGAAAGGGCGAGCGTGGACCCTCTGCAGTCACCACCGCGCCGTCCCGGTCAAGCCAGCGATAGCCTGCGCGGATGGGCGGTCGCGCGTCGAGACTCGCCGGCCAGCGCTCGGTCCCGTCGTTGCTCACGAGCAGGAAGACCCACCTCTGCTCACCGGGCGTCAGGGTGTATTTCGCTTGGAGTGGCTCGATGCGCGCACGGTGCGCCCCTTCTCTAACCGCGCGCCCCTCCCAGTAGCGATCGGTCTCCTCGAGCGAGACCGTGGAAACCTCCGCAAGGGGAGTGCGCACGTCCAACGCTGAGGGTGGCTGCAGCGCACGTGCGATCCAGGCGCGATCCTCGCTGGGCACCTCGCGCAGCTCCAGCTCATCGTGGGACTCGGGCACGTAGTAGGCCTCATTGATGCGCCCCCCGCCGGGGGCCGACAGGCCCGGACGCGCGACCTCGTAGCAGAGGGCCTTGTCGCGCCGCTCCCTCTCGCTGGCCATCAGCAGATCGAGGTGATAGAAGGGCTCCTGAACGTACTCGCACGGTCTGACCGGTTCCGCATGGGTATGCAGGAGGCCGCTGACGCGCAGGGTCGCGTCGTTGCGCGTCAGCCGGTTGACAAAGCCTTCCGACCAGGGTGCGCCTGCCAGGAAATGGTGACCGTCCGGAAACAGCCACGCGGTCGCGACCCAGTAATGCTGGGCATCGCGCGACCGCAGCATCCCGGGCAGCCTTCGGAGGAACGCGTTGCTCACGAGCTCGTCACCGTCGATTCGCAAGATCCAGTCGCAACGGCACTGCGCGTACAGCCACTGGAGATGGCGCTCTGCGAAGCGGAAGTCGATCCGGAAGAGCCGGTCTGCGAGCGTCTGGTAGCCGGCAAGGGCCTCGTCGCCCACGCGTGAGTCGGCCGCGATCACAACCTCATCGGCGAAGGGACGCAGCGGCTCGAGGATGGCGGCAAGGCGGGATGGCGGGTCGGCCGTCATGAGACAGATCGAAAGAGACAATGGCGCCATTATGTCTGCCCCGGGTCCTCCTCGACCGTGCGCCGAGCAGGCGAGCCGTGTGGTCTGAGGGCGCGAACCCCCATTTCAGCCCAGGGAGCAGGTGGTAGATGGCGACACGCGAGCCCTGCCCGGCTGCGGAGGACCCTGAGAGGGCACATACGTCGAGAACCGGCGCACGGCCTCCGGAGGACCCTGAGATGGCGCATACGTCGAGAACCGGCGCACGGCCTCAAGGCGCTCGCCTAGCCTTCCGATCTTCCGAACGATGGCCTTTTACTCGAGCACCACGACCTATCCGCGAGCCGTGCCCCGTCCTCGCGGACGGCGGCTCTTCAGGGTGCCGCTCGGCTTCGGCATCGCGGTGTGCGCCCTCGCTCCCCTGCTTGGACCCTCGGCGGCGAGCGCCGCGACGATCACCATCGGCAGCCCGCTGTCGGTCCCGGCGACCCTGAACACGGCGGAAGACCTGAACTACTACGGCGCGTTCACGCCCGTGCCGGTCTCGCCCGAGACGCCCAACGGCCTGTTCCACACCCAGCACTACGGCGCGGACACCGCCCTCTGGAACGTGGGGTCGGCGGTGGGCGCTACCAGCGTGCCCGCGACCGGACAGGCGCTGAAGGTGAGCGTGGAGGGCTGCGCCCGGCCCGCGCCCGGAGGACCGCCGCCGCTGACCCAGATCCACCTCCAGGACATCTCGCCGCTGCCCGGCGGCGGCGCCAAGGTCAACCTCAGCTCGCAGGGCTTCAGCATCCCCGTGTGCGGGCAGGGCGGCGCGAGCGGATCGACGGTCACGAGCTATGAGCCGATCAACCTGTGCGTCGCCAAGGGCGACTACGTGGCGTTCAACGAGAACGGCGGCTACGTGGAGAACGTCTACCGCGCCGGCGTGCCCTACCAGGTGATCGGCCGGGTGCCGGGATCGACGATGGACTCCTTCATCAGGAACAACGGCACGGGCAACGGCTCGGTGATGTCCGCGGGCGACACCACCGCCAACGACGGCTTCGCCTCCAACAGCAACGAGGAAGTGATGATGCAGGTCAAGCTCGGCACCGGTCCGAACGCCACCCACATCTGCGCCGGCGGGACCGGCGGCCTGCCGCCGGTGCTGCCACCGATCAGGGTGGGTCCCCAGACCGACGGCATCAACCACTCGCGGATCGTGGCGGTGGCGGTGTACTGCAGGCTCATGCCCGAGTGCAAAGGCGTCGCCACGCTGACGCTGGTGGGCAAAGCGCAGAACATCGGCCGCAGCGGCTTCCGCCTGCTCGGCAACAAGACGACGCACCTGCCAATTCGCGTGGCGTCGCACGTGATGAATCTGATCCGCAGGAACCACGGCGTCACGACGACGCTCACGGCTGTGGTGGCGGGCAAGACCATCACGCAGACGATCAGCGTGAGGATCCTCTAGCGGCGCCAGGCGCCGGGCTTGCGGGCCAATCCCAGCAGCGCAGCACGCGCGGACGGGGCTCGACGGCGACGGCGGCGGCCCCCTGCGGGCCGATGTCCAGCTCGGCGATCCATGGCTCGGGCGCGTCGCCGCGAGCGCCACAATCGCCCCCCCGGCCGGCATCGTCGCGGATGCCCCCGCGGATGCCCACGCCCAGGCGCTTCAGCGCGGCCTCGTGCCGGGTCCAGGCCCGCAGCAGCTCGCGACTGCGGGTGACCGGGTCGAGCGCTGCCAGGCGGGCTGCCTCCCCTGGGCCGAAGGCGCGCGCGGCGAGCGCTACAGCGTCGATTGGCCGCCGCGCGAGCTCGATGTCCACCCCCACGGGGCCCACGGTGGTGAATGCGTACAGCGCGAGCCCGCCGGAGTGCGACAGGTTGAAGGACAGCTGCGCGTGGCCGATCAGCGAGGGCTTGCCGTGGGCTTCGGTGGCGAAGCGCAGCGTGCGCGGATCGCTTGCCAGATAGCCTCCCAGCAGCCTCCTGAGCACGCCGCGGCCACGCGTCCACAGCTGCCGGTCGCGGGCCCGCAGCAGGCGCGCTGCGCGCTCTTGCTCCTCATCGCAGAGCAGCTCGGCCGGCTGGTCGCCCACGGTGCCCAGCTCGGCGCGCCACACATGGACCTCGCCCTCGCGCAGCTGCGGGCGGGCAGGCCCAGGCGCCCACGCGGCCTGTGTGCTCGCAGGCATGGCCGCCCCAATGTAACTGCCAGGACGCGCGCAGGCGGCCAGGACGCGCGCTCGCGGGCCCCCCATGCGCCGTGGGCGCACGCAGGCGCGCGATCCCGGCGCTGGCGGCTACCCTCTTGCGCCTATGCGCGTCCTGCCCACCCGTATCGCCGGCCTGGTGGCGCTCGAGCCCGTCGCCCACACGGACGAGCGCGGGTTCTTCGTCGAGACCTACCGCCGCGAGTGGCACGAGGCGTGCGGGATCCCGCCGGAGGAGCGGTTCGTGCAGGAGAACCACTCGCGCTCGACGCGCGGCGTGCTCCGCGGCCTGCACTTCCAGATCGGCGCGGGCGTGGCGAAGCTGGTGCGCTGCGCGCGCGGGCGCATCTTGGATGTGGGTGTGGACCTGCGCCGGGGCTCGCCCACGTACGGCCAGTGGGAGGCGGTGCGGCTGGACGACGAGAGCATGCGCGAGCTGTACGTGCCGGTGGGCTTCGCGCACGGCTTCTGCGTGCTCAGCGACGTTGCGGACGTCCTCTACAAGCAGACCGCGTACTTCGACCCGGCGCTGGAAAGGGGCATCGTGTTCAACGATCCGGACATCGCCGTCGAGTGGCCGCTGCCGGAGGATGAGCTGATCGTCTCCGAGCGCGATCTGGCGGCTCCACGCCTGAATGAGATGGAGGCCGAACTGCCGTTTCGGTGGCATCCTTAACGGCGATGGCCTCCTCTCTCGAGCGCCTGCGCGAGCGCAGCAACGGCTACACGGTCACCCCCGAGCAGTTCGTGTGGATCGCCTACACGGCGCTGGCTGCGCTCACGTTGATCGTGCTGAGCGGCGCGGCGGTCCGCCTGACGGGCTCGGGGCTGGGATGCCCGACCTGGCCCAAGTGCTACGGCAACGTGTACCCGCCGCTGAACACGCATGCGGTGATCGAGTTCTCCAACCGCCTGATCAGCGTCCCGGTGGTCCTGGCGGCGGGCGCGGCATGGGTGGGGGCCCTCAGGCGCCGGCCCTACCGGCGCGACCTCATGTGGCTGGGAGCGCTGCTGCCGCTGGGCGTGGTGGCTCAGGCGGTGCTGGGCGGATTCACTGTCAAAGGCGCGCTGGACTACGGCTGGGTGATGGGCCACTTCGCGCTGTCGATGCTGATCCTGGTGGCGGCTCTGCTGCTGGTGTGGCGCGCCAGACAGGAGGCGCAGGCGCTCCAGCGGGATGGCGAGAGCGCCCGCGGCGCCGAGCTGGCGTCCGCCGCGGCTAGCGCCGGGACGGCCGATCGCACGTTGGTCCTCGCGCTGCGCGGGTTGGCGGCGCTCGGCGGGCTGACGATCTTCGCGGGCACGGCGGCGACCGCCGCTGGCCCCCACGCGGGCGGCTCGCCCGGACAGAGGATCAACCGGCTGAGCTTTGACGGGCACGGGACGATGGACTTCGTGATCCACCGTCACGCGGAGATCGCTCTGGTCTTCAGCCTGGCATCGGTGGCGCTGTGGCTCTACGCGCGCCGGCGGGCGGCCGGCGCGGAGTTGCAGCGGCCGCTGAGCATCCTGTGCGTGCTGCTGGCGCTCCAGGGGGCGGTGGGGCTGGATCAGTACGAGACGCACCTGCCCGCCGAGCTGGCGTGGCTGCACGTGGGCCTCGCCTGCGGAGCGTGGTTGAGCGTCCTGTGGGCGGCCTGCGCTGCCGGCCCGCTGACCTCGCGGAGCGCCCAAGACGCGCCGGAGCGGCCCATGGAGGGGTCGCTCAGGCCCGTCGCGCCGGTCGAGTTCCCCGGAAATTAGGGCTTCGTCAGCGCCGTCCGGCCCCCATCTGCGCGCTGATCGTCCTCACAAGCGGTTAGCCTGCTCGCAGCAACGACACTCGAGAAGGGAGTGGCATGACCAAGAACGAGCTAGGCGAGCAGGTCGCAGAGCGCACTGGACTGGCCGCCAGCCAGGCACGGCAGGTGGTCGAGGCGGCGATCGAGGTGATCTCCGACGAGCTGGCCGGCGGGGGTGAGGTCGCACTTGCGGGCTTCGGAAAGTTCAGCGTCAGCCACCGAGCCGCTCGCCAGGGGCGCAACCCCTCGACCGGCGAGACGATCAACATCGCGGCCTCAAAGGCTGCGAAGTTCTCGGCGGCGAGCGCCCTGAAGAAGCGCCTTAACGGCTGACAGCCGTGCGAGCGAGCAGGGAGTCACCGGCCCACGTGGGCCGGTGACGCTGTTCGCCGGGCAGAAAGTGCGGCAATCCTTACCACTCGGTAACCCGCGGTTTAGAGGAGCGGGGCAGGCTTGGGCTCCAACCCCAACTGATCGAAAGCCGGGTGTTCTCGATGGGACGAAAAGATGCCGGATGGCCAGCGGTGGCGCCCACGCGCTACAGCTCGCTGAGCAGCTTCTACAACGCGGATCCACGCCGCATCCAGTCGCGCGAGCTGGACGTGGGGCTGTGGTGGCGCGAGGATGAGGACGGTCCGCTGCATCGTGCGGCATGGGTCAGCGACACGGGCGAGCTGTACGTCGTGCGCCTCGGCCCCGGCACGCAGGGCGGAGGACGTGTGGAGCTGCTGGCGAGGGTGCGCGACCGCGACCGGCTGGAGAGCGCGCTGGAGGGCTGGCGCGAGCAGTGTGGCGAGCCGCGATCGCTGGCATGGCTGCGCGGGCGCGCAGCCCGCATCGGTGGCAGGGCGCGCGTGACCCAGGCGAGGATGGCGGGCAGGCGCGCGCGGCTGGCCTCCGTGGGCGCCCTCGCGCTGCGATAGCGCGCGGCGGGGCCTCAGATCCCGGCCGAGTCCCCGCGCCGGGCGTTGACGGTGGGCTGGGCCACGGTCCCGCAGTCAGGTGGGGCGCGGGCCCGGGTAGCGCGTCAGCCCGTCCTCGGGCACGGGCTCCCACGGCGCGGCGAAGGCGAGGAACTGCCGGTACTGCGGACGGATGCCGGGATGGCGGTCGAGCGCGCCCAACCGCACGGCCACCTCGGGATCGCAGAATGGATCGCCGCTGAACAGCGCGGAGCCGCAATTGGAGCAGAACAGCTTGGGCACCCCCGTCGCGGGCGTGAACGCGCGCAGGCTCTCGCGGCCCTGGAGCAGGCGGAAGCCCTCGCGCGGGACGCGTCCGTTGGCCGAGGAGCCAGTGCCCGTGCGCCGCTGGCAGCGGGTGCAGTGGCAGTAGCCGGCGGACAGGAACGGTGCGCTGATCTGAAACCGCACGGCCCCGCACAGACAGCCGCCCTGCAGCGGGGTCTCCGGCGAGGGCGCCCCGGGGAGCGTGGGCTCGAGCGGGCTGGGCATCTCCGCTGCATCCTAAGTGCAGCGGACATTTGTTCGATCGGCGTGATGTTCGCCCGCGGGCCCTGTCTCAGGGGGCGTACGGTAAAAACAAGCGGCCGGCCCGGACAGCGGCGGTCGAGGAGGCTCTCAGAGATGAAACGAATGCTTCTCACGGCGGCCACGTCGTCGATCTTCGCCCTCGCGGTTCCCGGCCTGGCCTCGGCGGCGGCCCACCATCACAGCAGCTGCCACCACCGCGCGCACCACGCCTGCGTGCACTCCCACCACGCGCAGCGCGCCAGGGTGATGACGTTCGGCGCGGCGTCCACCTCCACGGGCTCGGGGACC
>DAINPC010000033.1:9446-13915 GCA_036743695.1 Solirubrobacteraceae bacterium
GCGCGCCAGGGTGATGACGTTCGGCGCGGCGTCCACCTCCACGGGCTCGGGGACCGGCACCAGCAATGCAACAGGGTCCACGCCGACCTCCGCGACCACGCCTGCCAGCTCCGGCGAAACGGCCGGGACGGTGGCATCGCTCACGGGCGGCGTGCTGACGATCACGTTGACGGACGGCTCCACGGTCAGCGGCAAGGTGACCGAAAAGACGGAGATCCACTGCCAGGCGGCGACGCCGCCGGCGGAAGGCTCCGACGATGATCAGCAGGGCGACGAATCCAGCGGCGGCAATGGCGAGGACTCCTCCCACGGCGGCCCGGGCATGAGCTCCCAAGGGAGCGACATGTCCAGCGGCGACGGCAGCGGCGACGCCGGGACCGAACAGCAGAGCTGCACGACATCGGCCCTCATACCGGGTGCTGTGGTGCGCGAGGCGGAGCTGAGCGTCGGCAGCGCCGGCTCGGTCTGGGATCACGTGGATCTGATCCAGTAGCTAAGCGGATATGGCAGCAGGGCGTGGGGACGGCCGATCGGCCGTCCCCACGCCCGTTCGCCGGCCTATTCGTCCAGCGGGCGCAAGTCTTGCGCCGGTCCGGGGTCTAGGTTGGCGACACCAACAGGGAGGACCAACAGGGGGGTAGTCACATGTCCGCAACGTCGATCTGCTCAGCAGAACGCACGGCCTCCGGCCGGCTTGCCCCTGTACGGGCTCCGCGATGAGCCCAAGGCTGCCCGCCCGTCTGCTGGGCGCCCAGTCAGATCGGCGTCTGGTGGAGCTGGCCGGCGCCGGCCACGAGCGCGCGTTCGAGGTGCTGGTGCTGCGCTACCGCCGCCAGCTGCTGCGCTACTGCGGACGCATGGGCCTGTCGGATTCCCGCTCGGAGGACGTGCTGCAGCATTCGCTGCTGCACGCATGGCTGGCGCTCGAGCGCGGCACGGAGGTGCGCGAGCTGAGGCCGTGGCTGTATCGCATCGTGCACAACACGGCGGTCAACGTGATGCGCAGCGCGCGCGAGGACCACGGGCCGCTGATCGACGTGGCACAGCTCGGCTCCGCGCCCGCGCCGGAGCATGACTTTGAGCGCAGGATGGCGGTGCGCAACGCCCTTTCGGATGTGGCGGCGCTGCCGCCGATGCAGCGCGATGCGATCCTCCTGACGGCGCTGGACGGCCGCTCCCACGAAGAGGTGGCCAGCGCGCTGGGCATCACGCACGGAGCGGTCCGCGGCCTGCTCTATCGAGCGCGCTCCACCCTGCGCAGCGCGGCTGCCGCGCTGACTCCTCAGCCGCTGATCAGCTGGGCGTGCGGCTGCGCGGACAGGGTCACGCCGACGGCGCAGAAGCTGGCGGAGCTCTCCGCGCAGGGCGGCGGCGGAATGGGCGGCGCGCTTGCCAAGGGCACGGCCATGGCTGTCACCGCCGTGGTGCTGGTGGCGGGCGCAGCGGCGGTGCCGCTTCCCAGTGGGGGCGCACATCGGCCCAGGGCGACCGCGGACAGGCGCTCGCGGCCGGCGCCGTCCGCGAGCGAGGACCCGGTGCTGTCCTCCCAGCGGGAAGTGCAGAGCGCCGCGCGGGGCGGGCGCCTGCGCGCGGAGGTGCGCGTTGGGCATCGGGGCGGCTCGGCCCCGCGGACGGGCCTGGCGCTGAGCAGGCGATCGGCGGGCGCGTCCGTGGAAAGCATGCCCTCGGCTGGCACGCCCGCGCATCGCGTGGCGTCCGGCCGTGACGGATCGGGCCAAACGCACGCGGGCAGCGACACTGCCGGCACGGTCGTCAAAGACGGCTCGTCGGGTGGCTCGGCGCAGCAGGGACACGACGGCTCGGGCGGAGAAGGCACCACGGGCTCGGGCTCCTCCGCCAGCGAGGGCTCCGGCGGCGGATTGACCTCGGGCGGGTCTCAGACATCGGGCGGCTCGGGCGGCTTGGCAAGCTCCTCGGGCAAGGACGGAACGGGCAGCGGCTCGCAATCGGAAGGCTCCAAGGGCTCCTCGGGAGACGAATCTGCGCAGGCGACCTCGCGGGGTGATGGTTCGGGGAAGGACGGGACGGGCACGAGCGCTACGGAAGCGAGCATCGAACCGCGGGCGCCCAAGCCGTCCTGATCTGGCCAGCGACCGAGGGCAAAGCCCCGCGCCGGCTATCGCGCGTCAGCCGCAGCCTGTGTTGTTGCCGCAGGATGAGCACGTGTAGCAGGACCCGGTGCGCTGCATCATCCCGCCGCACTGGCTGCACGCGGGGCCCAGGTCCAGGCCCTGCAGACGCGCGGGCACGACGGGCGGGGATTCGGTGAAGGAGGCCGCGGCCGGGGAGCTGTCTGCGCCGTTGCCGCCTGCCGCCTGAGGCGCGTCTGCCGCGCCGGGACCGGCGGTGTCGGATGCGGCGACCGACTGGGCGAGGTCCTGCGCGGCCTTGCGCGCGCGCACCTCGGAGGTGAGGATTCCGAGGTCCTCCTGGGTGTCTGTGTCGAGGAAGCGCGAGGCCAGCCAGCGCATGATGTAGTCGGGCATGGACTTGGCGAACGGGATCTCGGGGTTGCCGGTGATCCCCTCGGGCTCGAAGCGCATGTAGCTGAACTTGCGCACCAGCGTCTCCAGCGGCACGCCGTACTGCAGCGCGATGGAGATGGCGGTGGCGAACGAGTTCATCATGCCCCTGAGCGTGGAGCCCTCCTTGCCGATGTCGGTGAGGAAGATCTCTCCTACGCTGCCGTCGACGTACATGCCCGCGGTGATGTAGCCCTCGTGTCCGCCGATGGAGAACTTGTGCGTCAGCGACTGGCGCTCGCGCGGCATCCGCTTGCGCCGGGGGCCGGCTTCGGCCAGCGCCTTGCTGACCGCCTGCTCGACGATCTGATCCATGTCCACGGGAGCCTTGACGGCCTTCTGCGCGTCGGTGCGCAGCGCCTGGGCGGTCTTGGAGCCGTCGCGGTAGATGGCAAGCGCCTTGATCCCCAGGTGCCAGGCCTGGGTGTAGGCGTCGGCGATGTCCTCGACGGTGGCCTCCTGTGGCAGGTTGACCGTCTTTGAGATGGCGCCGGAGATGAACGGCTGCACCGCGCCCATCATCTTCAGGTGGCCCATGTGCGAGATGGCGCGCTCGCCGACGGCCACGTCGAACACCTGCAGGTGCTCATCGGCCAGGCCGGGTGCGCCGAGGATCGTGCCGTGCTCGGCCAGGTGCGCCTCGATCTGCTCGATCTGCGGCTCGGAGTAGCCCAGCGTCTGCAGCGCCAGCGGCACGGTGCGGTTGACGATCGTCATCTGCCCGCCGCCGACCAGCTCCTTGAACTTGACCAGCGAGAAGTCCGGCTCGACGCCCGTGGTGTCGCAGTCCATCAGGAACGAGATCGTGCCGGTGGGCGCGAGCACGGTGGCCTGCGCGTTGCGGTAGCCCGAGCGCTCGCCCAGCTCGACCGCCTGATCCCATGAGCGCCGCGCCGCGTCCAGCAGCTCGCCGTCCACGCATGCTGCGTCGGGGATCGCGTAGGAGGCGTCGCGGTGCATGCGCATGACGCTGTTGTGCGGCTCGCGGTTCTCCTGATAGTGCTCGTAGGGTCCGAGCGCTCCGGCCACCTCGGCCGAGCGACGGTAGGCCCTGCCGGTCATCAGCGCGGTGATGGCGGCGGCGGCTCCACGTCCGTGGTCTGAGTCATACGGCATGCCGTTGCTCATCAGGTAGGCGCCCAGGTTGGCGTAGCCGAGGCCGAGCTGGCGGAACGCGCGGGCATTCACGCCGATCTCCTCCGTCGGGTAGCTGGAGGGGCTGACGATGATCTCCTGCGCGAGCAGCATGATGTCCACGGCGTGCTCGAAGGACGCCACGTCCAGCGTCCCGTCGGGACGGCGGAACTTCATCAGGTTCAGCGACGCGAGGTTGCAGGCGGAGTTGTCCACGTGCATGTACTCGCTGCACGGGTTGGACGCGTTGATCCGCCCGCTGTTGGGCGAGGTGTGCCAGTGGTTGATGGTCGTGTCGTACTGCACCCCCGGGTCCGCGCAGCGCCAGGCCGCCTCGGCGATCTCGCGCATCAGCTCGCGCGCGGGGATCGGCTCGCCGATCGGCTGGCCGGTCGTGCGGGAGGTCAGATGCCACTCGCCGTCCTCCTCGACCGCGCGCATGAACTCGTCGGTGACGCGCACCGAGTTGTTGGCGTTCTGGTACTGGATCGACTTGAAGCCGTCGCCGTCGATCGACATGTCGAAGCCGGCGTCGCGCAGCGCCGCGGCCTTGTCCTCCTCCTTGGCCTTGCACCAGATGAACTCGCGGATGTCCGGGTGATCGACGTCCAGCACGACCATCTTGGCCGCACGGCGGGTCTTGCCCCCCGACTTGATGGTGCCCGCCCAGGAGTCGGCGCCGCGCATGAATGACACGGGCCCGGAGGCGGTGCCGCCCTTGGCCAGCGGCTCCATCGAGCCGCGGATGTTGGAGAGGTTGATGCCCGAGCCGGAGCCGCCGCGGAAGATCAT
>DAINPC010000034.1:0-5972 GCA_036743695.1 Solirubrobacteraceae bacterium
GACATGCCGTTCGTCAACCACCGCTGGCTGGGCGGGCTGCTGACCAACTTCCAGACCATCAGCCAGCGGATCCGGCGGCTGCACGACCTCGAACGCTTCGAGGCCGAGGGGCAGCTGGCGCTGCTGCCCACGCGCGAGCGAATGGCGGCACAGGCCGACCTGGAGAAGCTCCGCGCGAACCTCGGCGGCGTCAAGAACATGCAGCGCGTCCCCGACGCGATGTTCGTGATCGACCTCAAAACCGAGGAGATCGCCGTCAAAGAGGCGCGCCGCCTGCGCATTCCGATCATCGGCCTGGTGGACACCAACTGCGACCCCGACGGGATCGACTTCGTGGTCCCCGGCAACGACGACGCGATCCGCTCCTGCGCCCTGATCACCCAGGCCATCGGCCAGGTGGTCTCCGAGGGGCACTCCATCTTCCGCGCCGAGGAGGAACGCGCGCGCAAGGAAGCCGAGGAGAAGGCCCGGATCGAGGCCGAGGCCCGCGCCAAGCGCGAAGCCGAGGAGCAGGCCAAGCGCGAGGCTGAGGAACAGGCCAAGAAAGAGGCCGAGGAGGCAGCCGCACGCGAGGCAGCTGCACGAGCGCTCGAAGATCGGCCAGCTGCAACAGCACCGACGCCGCAGGCTTCCGGGCCCGCGGCGGCTCAGCCCCCGGCGCAGGCACCCGCGGCCCCCGCCCAGGCACCCGCGGCGGCCCCCCAGGCACCCGCGGCCCCCGCCCAGGCACCCGCGGAGCCCGCACCGCCCGCAGCCAAGCAGACGCCCGCCGAGCCGGCTCCAGCCCCAGCGGCCTCCGAGCAGCCGACGGCCGACGCCGCCGCGGCAACGGCGGCGGTCGAGCCGCAGGCAGCTGAGCCTGCGGCAGCAGCGGAGCCCGCGAGCGCCGTTGCGCAGAGCGGCGAGCAGACGAAGCCGCAGAGCAGCTGATGAGCACCGTGGAGATCGGAGCGAAAGAAGTCAAGGCCCTGCGCGAGCGCACAGGCGCGGGGATGATGGACTGCAAGAAGGCGCTCACGGAGGCGCAGGGCGACATCGACAAGGCGATCGAGATCCTGCGGGTCAGGCAGGGCAAGAAGATCCAGGATCTCGGCGAGCGCGCGGCCACCGAGGGCACCGTCCAGGCCTACGTGCACGCGGGCTCGAAGGTCGGCGTGCTGATCGAGGTGGACTGCAACACGGACTTCGTGGCCAAGAACGAGGACTTCGTGACGTTCGCCCGCGAGGTGGCCATGCAGATCGCCGCCACGCCGACCGTCAAGTACGTCAGCCGCGAGGACGTCCCCGCGGAGCAGCGCGAGGCGGAGTCGCGCATCTACGAGCTGGAGGCCGCTGAGAAGCCGGAGAACGTGCGCGAGAGAATCGTGGCCGGCAAGCTGGACTCGTGGTTGGCGACGATCGTGCTGCTCGAGCAGGAGATGCACAACCCCAAGTTCGATGGCAGGACCGTCCAGCAGTTGCGCGATGAGCTCACGGCGACCACCGGCGAGAATGTGGTCATCCGCCGGTTCGCGCGCTTCGCCGTAGGCCAGTAGGGACTTCGGCGGGTATAGGCTCTGCCCGGCGATGGCCCCTGCCTTCAAACGCATACTGCTGAAGCTCTCCGGCGAGGCGCTGATGGGCGAGCTGGAGTACGGAACCGACCCCGAGCGCGTCGCCGCGGTCGCCCGGCAGGTGAGCGCGGTGCGCGACCAGGGCGTCGAGGTGGCGATCGTGGTCGGCGCCGGGAACATCTACCGCGGCATGAAGGGCGCGGCCGCGGGGATGGACCGAGCGACGGCGGACTACATGGGGATGCTCGCCACCGTGTTGAACGCCCTGCCGTTGCAGGACGCGCTGGAGAAGACGGGCACGAACACGCGCGTGCAGTCCGCGCTGGGCGTCTCCGAGGTGGCCGAGCCCTACATCCGCAGGCGCGCCATGCGCCACCTGGAGAAGGGGCGCGTGGTGATCTTCGCCGCGGGTACCGGCAACCCGTTCTTCACGACCGACACCGCCGCCGCATTGCGCGCGGCGGAGATCCACGCGGAGATCATCCTGATGGCCAAGAACGGCGTCGAGGGCGTCTACACGGCCGATCCGGCGCTGGACCCGAGCGCCAGGTTCATTCCGGAGATCACGCACATGGAGGCCATCGAGCGGCGCCTGCGGGTGATGGACTCGACCGCCCTGGCGCTGTGCATGGAGAACAACATGCCGCTCATCGTCTTCAACATGGACGACGACACCAGCCTGGCGCGGATAATCTCAGGGCTGCGCGTGGGCACGCTTGTATCGACAGCAGGAGGAGAGGGCGATGGCCGCTGAGAACCTGATCGACGAACTGCTCCAGGACGCCGACGAGCGGATGAGCAAGTCGCTGGAGTCCGCCCAGCACGAGTTCTCCACCGTCCGCACCGGCCGGGCGAGCCCGCAGCTGCTGGACCGGATCCTGGTGGACTACTACGGCGCGATGACGCCGCTGAACCAGCTCTCCACGGTCTCCGCGCCGGAAGCGCGGCTGCTCACCGTCCAGCCTTACGACAAGTCCTCGATCAAGTTCATCGAGAAGGCCATCAACGAGTCCGACGTGGGTCTGACGCCATCCAACGACGGCAACGTCGTGCGCCTGGTCGTCCCCGAACTGACCGAAGAGCGCCGCCGCGAGCTGGTGAAGGTCGTGCGCAACCTGGCCGAGGAGGGACGCGTGGCGATCCGCAACGTGCGCCGCGACACCATGCAGCACCTGCGCGAGCTGAAGGGCGCGGGCGACGCGTCATCCGACGACGAGCATCGTGCGGAGGTGGAGCTGCAGAAGCTGACAGACGGGCGCATCGGCGAGCTCGACAGTGTGCTGAAGGCCAAGGAAGAGGAGATCCTGGCGGTCTGATGGCCGGCGACGGGGAACGGGCCTCGGCAGCCGATCCGGCATCGGCGAGCCCGACGGCCCGGTATGTCGCCGTCATCACCGATGGCAACGGCCGCTGGGCCCGCGCGCGCGGTGTCCCTGTCAACGATGGCCACAGCGCCGGCGCCGACACGGTCAAGGCGCGGCTGCGCGACGCTGCCGAGCTGGGCATCGAGGAGTTCACCGTGTACTCGTTCTCCACCGAGAACTGGTCGCGCCCGGTGGAGGAGGTGCGCGGGCTGATGGAGATGTTCTCGCTGCGGATCGCCGGCGAGACGCCCGAGCTGCACCGCGAAGGGGTGCGCATGCGCTTCATCGGCCGCCGCGAGGGCGTCGGCGCGCGGCTCAGCGAGCTGATGGGCTGGGCCGAAGATCTCACCGCGTCCAACAGCCGGATCACGATGTTCGTGGCCTTCAACTACGGCGGACGCGCGGAGATCGTGGACGCCGCCCGCCGCTTCACGGGCTCGACCGAAGAGGAGTTCCGCGCCTGCCTGTACGCGCCCGAGATGCACGACCCCGACCTGATCATCCGCACAAGCGGCGAGCGGCGCCTGTCCAACTACCTGCTGTGGCAGTCCGCCTACTCGGAGCTGATCTTCCGCGACGAGCTGTGGCCGGACTTCACGCGCGAGGCGCTCGAGCAGTCGTTGGCCGAGTACGCCGAGCGCCGCCGCCGCTTCGGCGGGCGCTGAGGGACCGCTGATGGCCGGCGACCGACCAAGGGCCGGCCAGCACACGCCCAGCGGCACACGCCCCGCGCGGAGGCCCCCTCCGGCGCGCTCCGCCAGGCGCCCGCCCAGCCGCCGGCCCGCTCGCCGCCGAGCACCGCGCGGGGGGCGCTCAGATCTGAGCGCGCGCACGCTGGCCGCGGTGCCCGCGATCGCGGTGGCGCTGTTCCTCGTGATCGAAGGCGGGCTCGTGTTCGCGCTCGGGATGCTGGCGCTGGGAGCCGTGTGCATGCACGAGCTCTACGGCATGTACGAGCGGGCGCGGCCGGCGCGCCTGGCCGGCCTGCTGGCGCTTGCCGGGCTGCTGGCGGCGGCCCTCTACGGCGACCAGTTCCAGGTGCTGCTCGTCGCCGTGGCGGCCGTGCCGCTGCTGTTCGGGCTGACGCTGATGCAGCCGCGCCCGAGCGTGGGGGGGATGGCGGTGACGCTGCTGGGGATCTACTGGATCGGCTTCGCGCTCGCGCACGCCGTGCTGCTGCGCGGACTGCCCCACGGGCAGGGGATAGTGATCGACGTGCTCGTGGGGACCTTCCTGGGCGACACCGGCGCCTATCTCGGGGGACGCACGTTCGGGCGCCGGGCGCTGGCGCCGGAGATCTCGCCGAACAAGACCGTCGAGGGCCTGGCGATCGGGATGGTGTGCGCGATCCTCGGCGTGTGGATCGCCGGGCGCTACCAGGAATGGCTGCCCGGCACGCACGCGCTGGTGCTGGGCCTGGGTGTGGCGCTGGTGGCGCCCGTGGGCGACCTGTTCGAGTCGTTCGTCAAGCGCGAGGCCGGGACCAAGGACTCCGGCGGCCTGTTCGGCCCCCACGGCGGGGCGCTGGATCGCCTGGACGCGGTGCTGTTCACGGCTGTCGTGGGCTACTACATATGGGCGGCGTACGTGCACTGAGCGCGACCCTTGGCTCTAGTAGGCCGTCTGCGGAGTCTCGGGGAGGCGTGCGGGCCACGATTTGGGCCAGGCGCGTCGGGCGACGGTGAACGGCGGGCAACCCGACCGGCGCAAATCAGCACGGAGGAACTTCGCAAGCGAGCGAAGATTCGACGGCGCTAAAGGCGGTGCGTGGCTGCCCGTGAGCGTGCTTTGCGCCCGGCCGGCGAGCTGCAAGCGTCGCAGTGCTCGCGTTTGCTCGTGCCCGCGGTAAACAGCTCGCCGCAGGCCGGGCAGTGAGCGTAGAACCGCACCGCCCTCGCGGAAGGCGCGAAATGGTCCGATGGCACCCACAGCGGGCTGGCATAAGCGGCAACGTGGTGGCTCCCGATAACCGCCTGCACCGGCTCGCGCGGCAGGCGCGGATGGAAGCGCCGGCTCCGAGCCCGGAAGACGTGGCCTTTGAGCTGACAGACGAGAAGCCGCTTGTTCTTTCCTTGGCCGTCCTCGCACCAGTCGTCCAGGCCGGTTTGGCCGAGTCTTGCCGCGAGGTGCCAATACGCGTTGAGGGCGTCTCTCGCGAGGATGTGCTCCTCCCACCTCTGGAGGGAAGCGCGCACGCAAGCGCCGATCAGGTCCCAATCGGCGCTCAGGTCATTCGAGAGCACGACCTTGCGAGCATCGTCTTTCGCTACGGCTGACGCGTGCGGATCACACGCCACGAGCGCCGCGCGTGAAGGCGCGATCCGCGGCGTGCATTCGACGTAGCCGCCGTCGAGCTCTCCGTCGCGGCCATGCTGCGCATATTCCTGCTCCCACCGGCTCGCCACGCCGTGCGCGGTTCGCTGCGGCTCGCCGAGCGCCCATTTGTTGAACGTCTGGCGGTCCAGACGACGGACAGCCTCGAAAGTCGCCCACGCTTCGCTCTCATCGCCTGCGAGGGCCAACAGATCGGCCGGGGTGAGCGTGGAGCACCGCTGCTGTTCACCCGGCCAGGTCGGGAGCAGCAGCACCGCAGTGCCCGTGCACCCGAAGCGGAACACACTGCTGCCCGAGCCGTCGGTTATGACGCCGACAGACGCCTGGCACGGATCGAACGACGGACTAGCAGTAACCATCGACGGGGGCGTCTCGCGCTGCTCTAGTTGCCGGAGTGACGCAGAACTGGACACCTCCGGAAGTTTCGCAGACACAGACGACGAGCCCGCGCCCGCCGAGTCACCTCGCCGCGCTACGGCTCCTGAGAGGATTCTCTCAGCGCGGCTTGAGCGAAGCCAGCGGCGTTTCTGCCAGGCAGATCAGCAATCTTGAGCGGGGCCGGTCGGCCAAGCCTCACAGGGCGACAGCGGCTGCCCTGGCCGCCGCCTTGGGCTTCGAGGCGCGGGACCTGCTGCTCGATCCGGCTGGCGATGACCAGAGCGGGAGCGCCGAATGATGAGCGGCGATGAGCGTCCGCTCGACCCGCCGCGAACCTGCGGCG
>DAINPC010000034.1:5982-13569 GCA_036743695.1 Solirubrobacteraceae bacterium
CGTTCAACTCGGTATGATCTTTTTAGGGCTGTCCCTGCGGCGCGGTGTGCGATTTCTGCGGCCGTGGCGGGCGCGAGCTGTGCTGGTCCGAGCGCCGCCGGGCATGGTGCTGCTGCTACTGCCACCACGCGCCTTCTATCTTCGCCCGGCTCCGTGCGGCGTGGGCCAGCCTTGGCCGGGGGCGCGAGAGATGAGCGCCGTCGAGAAGGAGCTGGAGGACATCTTCGGGGACCTCGCGCTGAGCAGGCCCGAGGGAATGTCAGCAGAGGATTTTCTCGACTCCGCCGGACTTCATAGTCCTAGGGCACGAAAGGTGAGGATCGGACGCCCGCTCGGATCTACGGCGTTGGCGATCCGGGGCGCCGTCGATGGGCTGACGGGCTCCTACGAACGGATGACGGTGCGCCAGGTCTTCTACCAGTTGGAGACAATGGGAATCGTCCCGAAGACCGAGGGCGGATACCGCCAGGTGCAACAGCAAGTGCTGAGGATGCGCCGGGAGGGCTTGCTGGACTGGGCGTTTATCACGGACGGCACGCGCTGGCAGCGCAAGCCCGACACGTACCACGACGCGGGCAACTACGTCGAGCAGATGGCCCGCCTTTACCGCCGCGATCTTTGGCGCGAGCAGAACGTACGGATCGAGGTATGGCTGGAGAAGGATGCGCTCGCCGACGTGATCGTGGACACCACCACGGCCTGGGACGTGTCGCTGATGGTGAGCAGGGGTCAGTCGAGCGCCACGTTCCTGCATAGCGCCGCCAAGGCCGCGGAGGCCGCCTTCATGGAGCAGGCCGTCACCACCTACATCTATGCGCTCTATGACTTCGACGCTGGCGGTGAGCGCGCGTATTGCAAGGTCCGCGATGAGCTGCCCGTCTACGCGCCCACCACGCCGATCTATGTCGAGCGCCTGGCTGTCACCGCGGAGCAGATCGAGGCGTGGGGTCTGCCGACACGGCCGGCTAAGAAGTCGGACCCCGAGGCGGCTAGGTGGGGTGAGATCGCGGTGGAGCTGGACGCGATCGACCCGACGAGGCTCAACGGCCTCGTTGAGGAGGCGATCACCGGGCACATTGACGAGCACGCCTGGCGCGTTGAGCAGCAGGTGGAGCGGGAGGAGCGCGCCGGCCTTCTGGCGCTGGCCGAGGCATGGCAGGGCGGCGAGTGAGCCCGCAGAGCATCCCCGCCGAGTTGCGCGACCTGGCGCAGTGGGTCGTCTGGCGCTATGAGGACCGCGACGGCAGGCCCACGAAGGTGCCCTACCAGCCCGCGGCGCCGACCGCCAGGGCGTCCTCGACCGAGTCGAGCACGTGGGCGAGCTACGCCGTCGCCGTGCACGCTGCAACTGCGGACGGTATCGACGGGCTCGGGTTTGTGTTCACCGACAGCGACCCCTATGCGGGCGTTGACTTCGACCACTGTGTAGATGGCGAAGATGTGAACCCGCACGCCGCCAATCTGCTGCGGGAGTTTGACTCTTACGCCGAGTTCAGCCCGTCCGGCACCGGCCTGCACGTCATCGTGCGCGCGACCGTGAACGGCGGCCGGAACCGAACCGGCAAGACACCCTGGGGGGGCGGAGTTTGAGAACTACGACCGCGGCCGGTTCTTCTGCATGACCGGCCGCCACGTCCCCGACACCCCGAGGACCGTCAACGAGCGCCAGCGCCAGCTGGACGCGGTGCGGGCCAAGATGTTCCCGCCGGCGGGAACATCTGTCCCGCCGGCGGGACGGTCTGCGGCCGTAGCGGCGCCCGCAACCGATGACCGTGACCTGCTCGCGCTCGCCGGCCACGCCAAGAACGGCGCCGACTTCGACGCGCTCTACCGCGGCCAGCACTCCTACGGGTCGCAGTCGGAGGCCGACCTCGCGCTCTGCAACATGCTGGCCTTCTGGTTCGGACCTGATCCTGCGCGTATCGACCGCGCGTTCCGTGGCTCCGGGCTGATGCGTCCGAAGTGGGACACCACCCGCGGCGAGACCACCTACGGAGCGCAGACGATCGAGACGGCCCTGGCCGGCCGGACAGACTTCTACGGCGACCGCGAGGCCCGCAAGTGTCATACGGACGCGGCGGGCGCTACCGAGCCGCCCCCGGAGCAGGGTGCGCGTATCCGCGCACCCGAGCCTGATTGGCTGACCGGCGCGCCGATGGACCCCGCCGGGACCGCCGCCGACCCGCTGCCTTCACTTCCGGGCTTTCCGTACCTGCACGCCGGCTCCGGTGCCGTGATCGTAGGGCCAACCGGCGGCGGGCGGTCCGCGCTGATACAGGCGGGACTCTATGACGCCGCGGGTGCCGGCCTGCGCTGCGCATATCTCGGGTGTGAGGTCACAGAGTCCGAGTTCAACGCTAGGGCCGCGATCCTCGCGCAATGCCGCGGCGATTCGGTGACTGATGAGCTGCGCGAGAGCTTGGCGCGGGTGCGCTACCTCAACCTCGCCAGCGTCACCGCGCAAGCAGAGCAAGACCCCGAGGCGTGGGTGCAGGGAATCACCGCCCGCTATGCCGTGGTGGCGATCGACCCGCTCTCGGCCGTCGCGTCCGCGCTCGACCTCGACTTTGACAAGTCGAACGCCGAGTTCATCCGGTTCTACGACCGGCTCGTGCAACCGCTCACGACCCGCGGCGTGACGGTCCTGATCGTGGACAACATCGGCCACGCCGAGGACGCCAAACGCCGCGCGAAGGGCGCGAGCGCCAAGCAGGACCGCGCCGACCTCACCTTTTCCTGCTCGCCGTCCACCAGCCCCGTCGGGCTGGCCGTCAAGGCTCAGAAGGTCCGCAGCGTCCGCGCCGGCTTTCAGCGCGGCGACGAATGGCTCTTTGTGAAGGACACGCAGCGGATAGAGCACCGCGGCCACCAGGAGCCGGCGGACCGTCCGGCTTTCCGCCCGACGAACATCATGGAGAAAGTCTCTCGCGCCGTCGAGCACGCCGACGGGCTGACCCGCAACGCCATCTGTACCGCCATCGGAGGCCGCAAGGAGAACGTCACGCTCGCCCTTCAGCTCCTCGTCAGCGAGGGCTATATCGCCGCCGAGAAAGCCGGCCAGGCGCACCACCATCGCAGCGTCAAGCCCTACCGTGAGGCCATCGATCCGGCCACTGGGTCCACCGGGTCCCAACCGGGTCCCAACCGGGTCCCGGTCCCGGTCCCAGCAACCGGGTCCAACCGGGTCCCTCTTTCCGTAGGAAAGGGACCGGTTAGGGACCCGGTGAGCGGTGGCGCTGAAAACAGCAACCGGGTCCCGCCTGCCGTCTGTGGCGTTGCCGAGCAGCCGCTCTCCGCAACGCTGCCCGAGGCCGACGCGGATCGCGGCGAGTGCGCGGACGATGAGCAGCTGCTCGCCGACCGTGCCGAGCGCGACTACGGAGCGCGGCCATGAGCCTCGACACCGCGACCGTTCGCGCCATCGCCAACGCCGTCGAACGCCAGGGCGGCGACTACTCCGACGTCGAAGATCTAATCGGCGTGTGGGAGCGTCTCGCCGCCGACCGGTATGGCCGCCAGGACCGGCTACATGCCGAGAACCGCAAGCGCCAAGAGGAAGCCCGCGCGGAGGAGCGGCGAGCATGAGCGCCACCGTGAAGCCGCCGACGCCCGTGCTGGCGCTCAGTGTCGAGGGAGCGTGCGAGGCGTTGGGCGTCTCGTGGAAAGCGTGGCGTGAGCACATCGAACCCGATGTGAAGGTGGTTCGCGTCGGCAGGTGCAAGCGCGTGGCGGTCGCTGAGCTGGAGCGATGGCTCGCCGAGAACGCCGAGGCGGTCGGCCGATGAGCGCCGTCATGCACATCACCGTACCCGGCGTGCCGATCCCGCTTGCCCGTCATCGCTCGGGCAGGCACGGCACCTACCTGCCGAAGTCCAGCCGCATCTATCGCGGGGCACGCCGAGGCCGTCCGATGACGTTCACCATCTTCCTGCGCGCGCGCATCGCAGCGGAAGGAGCCGCGCCCCCGTCGCCGTGGGTACCTCCTGCGCGGCGACGGGGAGCGGCAGCACTACCCAACCAACGAAAGGACACCGATGACCGCAGCAGCTGAACAGTTCGACACTCTCCTCGTCACCGCCCTCCAGGCGCTCGCATCCGGGCAGACAGGCGCGGCCAAGGACGCGATCGACAACCTCGTGAGCACCCTCGAAGCACGAACCGGCAAGACGTTCGATGAACTATTCGGCGCAGCAGCATGACAACGACGGAGAGACGACCAATGACAGGGGGGTGCCAGGGGGTACCTCTCAGGATGGCGTTTGCTCGCCAACACACCCCGATAATCGTGTGGGAAGAAAACGGCGAGCCGTTGAAACCCGAAAGTATGCGGAGGTGATTGATGCCCGTAAAGGCTGTTCCTGACCCCCCAAATGGACGTGATCAGGCGTCGTCTGAGGACATCGGGCGGTGGATGGACCTACGCGATCAACTGATCGCGGAACACCCCGGTGACATGCCGCTGGGCTGCTCCGCGTTGCTCGTGGAGGTCGCGACGGCCCTGCGCATGGCGGCGAAGCTGCGCGAGGCGGCGGAGGAGGAGTTGTTCGTCAAGAGCGAGCGCAGCGGCCGCAGTTACGCCCACCCGGGGATCGGACTTGCCGACATCGAGGTGCGCCGCGCCGCGCTACTACTCCAGCGCGTGGCTGCGATGTCTAGGGCGCAGCCGGCGGCGGAGGAGGAGCCGGAGGAGGCGGACGTATTCGCCGCGCTCGATGCTGAAACGCGGTATTCGGATGATCCGGCGGAGGACGCGCGAATCCATCGCGAAATGGACGAGCGCCAGCGGCGGGCGTTGAAGGGCAAGAAGTGAGCCGGGCCGTCTGGTGCCGGCGTAATCAGAAGAGAAAGAGAGTGAACCATGGGTGAAGTTGAAAGAGCACAGGCGCTGCTACAGGCGGCCGGCGTTCGTAATGTGAAAGTCGAGGAGCAGGCCGAGACGGTGACACTGCCGCTGGCCGAGGTTGAAGCGCTCCGGGCAGGCGCGGCGCCGGAGGCTGCCGCTCAGCCGGCAGCGACGCCCGCGGCAAGCCCACAGATTCCGGCCGCTCCGATGGTGCCGGCGCCCGTGGCTGCCGCGCAGCCTCAGGGTCCGCAGCCGCCGCCCGGTAGGGCTCCGCTCCGCACTCAGGCGGATGTGGAGGCCCTCTCTGACTCGGAATTCGACGCCAGGTATGCCGAGGTGCAGGCGGTTCTCGGGGAGGCCGGGCGATGACCGCCCGTAAGAAGGACGAACCGACCCCGGGCGAGCAGATCGAGGCGCTCGAACGGCTCAGGTCGATGAAGGAAACCGAGAAGGACGCGGCGCAAATCGCGCTATCTGGCGCGTTTGACCTGCTCGGGGTCGCGGAAGGCGGCCCGAATATCAACCATCCGGGTCCTCCGAGGCCGCCGGCCGACGGGAGCCGCTCGATTGTGGAGCGGTTGAAGGCCGCGAAACACATGGAGGAGCTTGGCCGCGACCATGAGCCGTTCGAGGAGATCCGGGCGGCCGCGGACGAGCTGCACAACATCATCGCGGCCTGCCGGGAAACGATCGAGGCGAAGGCGGACGCGATCGGGACGCTCACCGATGAGGTAGCGCAGCTAAGGGCCGAACATCGAGACCACTTCATTGCGTGCAACGAGCAGGGCAGCCGCGCCGGGGAGGCGATACTGGACGAGGTGCTGGCAGCCATCGATGCGGCGAAGCCGGTCGTCGCTGGCATGTGGGACGGCTGGAGCCGGGTTGGCATCCGGATCTCGAGGAATGACGAGCTGGACAACGCGCGCCGCGTCGTGGAGAACATCCGCCGTGAATGCTGCTGGCCGGGCCGTTCGGAGGCTGCCTACCGTGGCTCCCAGCCGAAGACCTCGCTGTCGGTCCCCGAGGTCCGCGAACAGCTGCCGGCGGCGATCTAGGTGGGCGGCGTGAGCCCGGAGGGGGGATCACTGGGGCGAGCGGCGCTGCGCATCGAATGGGCGTCGCGCGCGCTGACCGCCGCCGCCGACGACCTGCAGGTGGCCGGCGCCGCCGCCGCCGCCGATGTCGTCTCGGAGGAAGCGGAGCGGGTCGAAGGGCTCGCCGGGGAAGTCCGGGGGCTGGGGACGGTGGTAGATGTACCCGCGGCCGGCTGAGCTTGTCGAGGTTGCCGAGGGCCGCTGGCGCGATCCTGCGCTCTGCTCCCAGCAGGACCTCGAAGCCGCGCAGCTGCTCGCCGCCGAGCTTGACCGTCTGCGCGAGGACTGCGTGGCGATGCTGGCCGCCGCTACGGAGCGTGGCGTGCTCGTACCCGATGACCTGCGCGAGCGGCTGAGCCTCGGGGCGCGTGGACTGCCGGCGACCCGGATGCTGCACGCGGAGCTGGCGGCGATCGTCCGGCCGGCGGGATGATGCCGTCGCTCGCCGCCTACGTTCGCCACGCCGAGGAGTACGGCGGCTTGCGGGACTGCTGGGAGGTTGCCTGCAAGGATCTCTCGGCGCTCGATCTCGGCAAGCTCGCCGAGACGCTCCGCGAGCAGGGCGCGTGCCGGCGCCGGGTCGGCCGGAAGGGCAAGACCGCCACCGTCGAACGGTTCTCTCTGACCCACGCCGAGACTGTGGCGCTAGTCGAGCTGCTGATCGGCGTGGGCGTGGACGACGCGGACATCCGCCGGTATGCGAGCGCCTCTCAGTCGATGGTCGGGGCGATCCGGGGCGGGAAGATCCGTAACGAAAACGAGAAGCCCGGCCCGTCCATCATCCGAGCCCGCGGAAAGCCTGAGAGGGCCGCTAACGCGCCGCTGGCGGCCCTGAGCTGGGGGGAGTAGGATGCACTCAACCAACCAAGTGGGGGCGCGACGTGTGACCGCCCGCCCCCATGGCACCGAGAGACTCACCTCCCAGCGCGCCAGACACCCTAGCCCAACCGCCAGCGGTGCCTTCCTCGTCAGAGCAGGTCCCCCGGAGCCTCCAATCACAGGAGGAACCGTGAACCCAAAGGACTACATCTTGATCGCGGGGCTGCTGCGGACTGCCCGCAGCGAATACGACGACCCCGGCGGGGCGTGCGAGGCTGCCATAGACGGGATCGCCGCTGACTTGGCCGGATACTTCACGGCTACCGATCCGGCGTTCAGCCGCCGCCGGTTCCTGGCCGCTACCGGGCTCGATCGCTTCGACCGCGCGTGCGGCGAGGGATGCCGATGATTGCCGTCTACATCGTCGCCGCATTGGCCGTGCTCGTGCTGCTCGGGCTGGCACTGGCGAAAGCGGGCGACCACGACCAGCGCAAACGGGGGGGGTGCATGATGGCCGTGGCGAAGCTGGAACCCGACGGACCCCCAACATGCGGGAGATGTGATCGGGAGCTGCTGGACCTCGAAGCCGAGGAACCGGCCGAGCTGATCGACCTGGACGGCTCATCTATCGAGGTCTGCCGCAAGTGCGCAAAGGATGGGCCCCGCGAGGACCTGGAAGCCATCGAGCGGGATCTCGCTAGACGTGAAGGCGGTGCATGATGGCCGCGGGGATTCAGCAGCGTCACGGCCGGGGGTGCAGCGGGGGGCGCTGCGCATGCCCGTGGCGTGCTGAGGTCTACTCCAAGCGGGACGGCAAGAAGCTCCGCAAGA
>DAINPC010000035.1:0-13567 GCA_036743695.1 Solirubrobacteraceae bacterium
GGCGGGCAGGTGGCTGCCGTCGGACTCTTCGGCCGCCTCGCGCGGCGTGGGCGATCCCGCGCACTCCTCTTCGCCCGAGGGCCACAGCGCGCCGGGATCGGGATCGACGCCCAGCACGAGCTGTGACTCGCGCTCGGCCACTCGCGCGGCCAGCGCGTCGCCGAAGCGTGGCGCGGGCTTCAGCGGCCCTTCACCGCGCTCTTGAGGCCGCTCCCGGCCGTGAAGCGGGGGACGCGCGCGGCGGCGATCTGGATGCGCTCGCCCGTGCGCGGGTTGACGCCCACGCGCGCGCCGCGCTCGCTCACGTGGAACTTTCCAAATCCCGAAACCGTCACGTCGCTGCCGCGGCGCAGCGCGTCCTCGACCGTGACCAACACGGCGTCAACCGCCTTCGAGGCATCCGTCTTGGTCAGATCGGCGCGAGACGCAACCTGTTCGATCAGCTCGGACTTCGTCACGTCGTCCTCCTCGTTCGAAAAACCGTTGTGGCGAAGCTAACACCGCGAGCGGACGGGCGCATCCGCCACAATGCCGGGATGACCATCACGCGCATCGCATGGATCGTGACCGTCTTGGTGGCGCTGCTCACAGCGCTCCTGCTGCTCGTGTCGGGCTACACCGGCTACGCGGGTCTCGGCGTGGCCGTCGCCGCCTCCGCCGCGATCAACCTCCTCTAGCGGCGAGGCGGCTCGTCGCGGCGCGGACCGAGCGCGTGCGAGCTGAAGCGGCGCTGATGGGAATCAACTCGCCGTGAGCCAAGCGTGCAGCGCGCGCGCGGCTCGACCGCGGTGACTGATGGCGTCCTTCTGCTCGTCGGAGAGCTCCGCCATGGTCAGGCCGGCCGGCCCGCCCTCGGGCAGGAACGCGGGGTCATAGCCGAACCCGCGCGCGCCGCGCGGCTCCGCGGCGAGGCGCCCAGCGCAGCGGCCCTCGAACACCCGCTCCACGCCGCTGGAGGGATCGGCGTATGCGATCGCGCAGACGTACTCCAGCGCGCCACCCGCGGGGACCTCGCGCAACAGCCTCTCCAGGTTCTGCCTGTCCGTCGCATGCTCGCCCGCGTAGCGCGCGGAGCGAACCCCGGGGGCACCGCGGAGGGCGGCGGCGGCGATGCCCGAGTCGTCCGCGATGCTGGAGCGCCCCGTCGCCCGCGCGGCCGCACGTGCCTTGCCGAGCGCGTTCTCCGCGAACGTCTCGCCGTCCTCCAGCGGCATCAGCACGTCCTCGGGCAGCGAATCGATCTCCCATCCCGTCCCCGCGGCGCCGAGCAGGCGCTCGAGCTCCCGCCGCTTGTGCTCGTTGTGGGTCGCCAGCAGCAGCTTCAATGGACCCGGGCCGGGCTCAGGACCGCGTCGGCGCGGGCTCGCCGTCGCCCGTCCCCGCGCCGCCCGCTGCGGCGATCGCCTGCTCCTGCACGAGCCGCAGCCGCTCGATGCCGGCTGCGGCCAGCGCCAGCAGCTCGTCCAGGTGCGCGCGCGAGAGCGGCGTGCGCTCGGCCGTCGCCTGCACCTCCACGAGGCCGCCCTCCCCGGTCATCACGACGTTGGCGTCCACCTCCGCTGTGGAATCCTCGGGGTAGTCGAGGTCGAGCAGCGCCGCGCCGTCGATCATTCCGCACGAGACCGCCGCCACCGAGCCGGTGAGGGGCGAGCGATCCAGGCGACCCGCGGCCTGCAGCTGCGCACAGGCCAGCGAGAGCGCCACGAAGGCTCCTGTGATCGACGCGCAGCGTGTGCCTCCGTCGGCCTGCAGCACGTCGCAGTCCAGGTAGATCGTGCGCTCGCCGAGAGCGTCGAAGTCCACCACGCCGCGCAGCGAGCGTCCGATCAGGCGCTGGATCTCCACCGTCCTGCCGTCCTGGCGGCCTCTGGTGGCGTCTCGCTGCTTGCGGTCCCCGGTGGAGGCGGGGAGCATCCCGTACTCGGCGGTGACCCAGCCGCGACCACGACCTGCCATCCAGCGCGGAACGCTCTCCTGGGCCGAGGCCGTGCAGATGACGCGCGTCTCGCCCATCGAGATCAGCGCCGATCCGGTCGCCGTGCGCACGAACCCCGGCTCGATCTCCGTCGGGCGCAGCTCGTCCGCGGCGCGCCCGTGACTGCGGCTGGGGATGGAGCTCACGCGGGCCATCATTCCAGAGCGCTACGGTCGGGGGGTCGTGCGCGCGCTGGTGGTCTCCAACATGCTCCCCGATGCCGCCCATCCCGAGCGCGGACGCTTCGTCCGCGACCAGGTAGCCGCCCTGCGCGCCCTCGACGGGATCGAGGTCGAGCTGCACGAGTTTCCCCAGGGCGCGCCCGCACTGGCCCGCGCCGCGATCGATCTGCGCAGCCGCTGGGCGGGGCCGTCCACCTTCACGCGGCGTCCCGCCGCGCCCGGCTTCGACGTGGTGCACGCGCACTTCGGCCTGAGCGCCTGGCCCGCGCTCGCGGTCCCCGCGCGGGTGCGGGCGCTCACCGTGCACGGCACCGATCTGCGCCATCCCCGTACGCGCCTGGCCACGCGCGCGGTGCTGGGGCGCATCGATCTCCTGGCCGCCGTGTCCGCCTCGCTGGCTCAGGAGCTGCCCGCGGCGGCGGCACGTCGGGCGCTGGTGCTGCCGTGCGGCGTGGACATCGAGCGCTTTCGCCCGATTCCACGAGCCCACGCCCGCGCCGAGCTGGGCCTGGACCCCGAGCGCGCATACCTGCTGTTCCCCTCCGATCCGCGCCGCGCGGAGAAGCGCCACGACCGCGCACTCGCGGTGGCGCGCCAGGCGGGAGTCGAGCTGCTCGCCCTGGGCGGCGTGGATCCCGCTCGCGTGCCCCTGTGGGTCAACGCCGCCAACGCCGTGCTCGTGCCCTCCGAGCGGGAGGGCTTCGGGCTGGCGGTGCTGGAGGCGCTGGCCTGCGAGGTGCCCGTGCTGGCAACGCCCGTGGGCATCCATCCCGATGCCCTCCAGCAGGTGCCCGGGACCCTGTGCGCGCCGTTTGACCTGTCCCGCTGGGGCTCCGCGCTGGAGGCCCACATACACGCCTCAGACCCGCGTGTGGAGGGACGTGCGAGCGCCACGCGCTTCTCAGCGCAGGCGATGGCCGAGCGCGTTTCCGACGCCTGGCAGGCGGCGCTGGAGCGCTCCGGGCAACTGTCGGGGTAGCATGGATCAGGCGTGAATCAGATAACTGGCACGACTCCTACAGATGCCCCGACGCAGGCGCAGGACGACAGCCAGCCCGCTGACGCCGCCGGCTCCGCCGACCGTTCCGAGATCGGCCAGCCCGGGTTCGGCTCGCGTGGGCGTGCGCGCCGACGCGCGCGCTTCCTGCACAAGGCGCGCGAGCTGGCCTACAGGGACCTCGGCGGGCTGGTCTTCAACCTGCATCGCTTCGGGCAGCGCAACGACGCGCTGGTGCTGGCCAAGCTGAACACCCTCGGCCACATCGACGCCGAGCTGCGCACGCTGGAGAACGCCCTGGAAGAACGCGTGCCCGTCACCATTCTGCGTGAAGCGGGCATCACCGCCTGCGCCCGCTGCGCCGCCATCCACAGCAGCGAAGACCGCTTCTGCCCGAACTGCGGGCTGTCCATGGCCCGCCACGTCGATCTGCCGATCGCCGGCGCCGCCGCCTCCTCCGCTCCGCCTGCTCCCGCCACGCCGACCGCCTCGCCCCCTGCCGCCGCCTCACCCCCTGCCGCCGCCTCGCCCCCAGCCGCCGCCTCGCCGCCATCGGCCGCGGTGGCCGCGCCAGCCGCTCCTCCCCCCCCACCGACTCCTGCCAGGCCGGCCGCTGCGGAGAGCGCGCCAGATGCGGCGGCTGCGCCTGCGCCATCGGCGTCAGACGGCGCCAGCGCCCCTGTTCCGGCGCGCCGCTCCGAGTCCTCACCGACGGCCGCAGCGCCCGCGGCGGCGCCCGCCGGACGCTCTCCCGCGCCACCCCAAGCCCCCGAGCCGGCGCCTTCGTCGGCCTCCGCCGAGAGCGCCGGCGGGGAGGAACGCACTGAGATCCTCCGCCCCGGGGCTCCGGGCTCGTGAGCGTCGCCACCGCCGAGGCGCCGTCCGCTCCCCCGCCGGCGCCCTCGCGGGCGCTTCCCACCGAGGCGTGTCCTCTGTGCGGCACTCCACTGCACGCCGAGCAGGAGTGGTGCCTGCGCTGCGGCGCCGCAGCACGAACGCGTCTGGCGGCGTCGCCCAACTGGAGGGCCCCTCTGCTCGCGGCGCTGGTGGCGGCCGTACTGTCACTGGGCGTGCTCGCTGCGGCGCTGGTGAAGCTCGCCGGCGGTTCGGGCTCGGCGGCGCCCGCGAGCACGACCACGGTCACGACCGCGTCGCCCGCTGGCGCAGCCGTCCAGACGACCACCACGGCCACGGTGCCGAGCACCTCCACCCCGACGGCGACCACGCCCGGCAGCGCCGCGCCCGGGAGCACGAGCACCACGCAGACAACGACGAAAGCCCAGACCACCACCGGAGCTGGAGGGACAAGCGCGGGCGGCGTCACGGGCCTCCGCCGGGCACTGGAAGAACGCCTTCGAGAACAGCGCCGGCTGCAAGGCAAACAGGGCAAGTGACCGCGGGCGGGTAGGCCTCGCGCAGGGCCGCGGGGCGCGGGGCGCGCTACCCGGGAGATGGGCAGCACGCTCGAGAAGATACGGTTCCCGCGATGCCCGCCTCCCCCTCGTCGCGGATCCACGAGGCCGACGTCGCAGTCGTGGGCGCGGGGGCCGCGGGCCTCTACGCCGCCCTGTGCGCGGCGCGCGAGCACGCCAACGTGGTGCTCGTGTCGGCCACCCCCCTGGCGCAGACGGCCAGCTACTGGGCGCAGGGCGGACTGGCGGCGGCGCTGGCAGCGGACGACAGCTTCGAGCTGCATCTGCGCGACACGGAGCTGGCGGGGCGCGCGCTGGTGAGGCGCTCGGCGGCGGAGATCCTCGTGCGCGAGGCCCCGGACTGCGTGCGCGATCTCCAGGCGCTGGGCGTCTCCTTTGACGCGGACCGCTTCGGCCATCTGGCGCTCGGCCTGGAGGGGGGCCATTCGGTCAGGCGCGTGGTCCACGCCGGCGGCAGCGCCACCGGGCGGCGCGTGGTACGCCAGCTCTCGGCGCTGGCCGCGGAGGAGCCCCGCATCGACGTGTTCGAGGGCGCTCGCGCACAGGCGCTGTGGCGCTCGGGAGAGATCTGTCGCGGGCTGATCTGCGACGACGGACGCGTGATCGCGGCACGCGCGGTCGTGATCGCCACCGGCGGCGCGGCGGCCCTGTGGGCTCGGACCACCAACCCGCCGGGCTCGCAGGGCATCGGCATGCTGCTCGCCCATGCGGCCGGCGCGGCGCTGGCGGATCTCGAGCTGCTGCAGTTTCACCCCACCGCCGTGATCGGGGTTCGGGGGCGCGAGGGGTTCCTGGTCACCGAGGCGATCCGCGGCGAGGGCGCGACCCTGCACGACGCCGCGGGCGAGCGCTTCGTCGACGAGCTGGCACCGCGCGACGAGGTCTCCCGCGCGATCCAGGCCCTGCTGGAGAAGACCGGGGCGAGGTCCGTGGGCCTGGACATGCGGGCGATCGACCCGGCCCACTTCCCGAACGTGGTCGGCTCGCTGCGCGAGGCCGGCCTGGACCCGGCGCGCGAACTGATCCCGGTGGCGCCGGCCGCGCACTACACGATGGGCGGGATCGTCGCGGACCTCCACGCGCGCTCCACGCTTCCGGGGCTCTATGCGGTGGGGGAGGCGTCGTGCACGGGCCTGCACGGCGCCAATCGGCTGGCGTCGAACTCGCTCAGCGAGTGCTTCGTGTTCGCCCGCCGCGCCGTCGCCCACGCGCTCTCCGGCCCCGCAACCCGTCTGGCGGCCCCCGGCGCGGCGGAGATGGAGGCGTTGCGCGCGCTGCAGGCGCCGCCCCCCGCGGATAGGGCGATCCGTGAGGCGCTCTGGCAGGAGGCGGGCATCGTGCGCTCCGAGGAGGGGCTGAGCAGGCTGCTCGAAGCACCTCATCCGCTGGCGCGGCTGATCGCCCGGTGCGCGCTGGCGCGCACGGAGAGCCGCGGTGCGCACGTGCGCACGGAGTACCCGGAGCGCGACCCCTCGCTCGACCATCGCCACGCGGTGGTCGGCGAGGCGGAGGCGATCTCCTGGCAGAGCTGGACCTGAGCGCGGCTCGCGTGTAGGGGTTTCATAAGAAGTCGCGCTCTCGAGGCTTATCTCGCTCCTTTCGGATCTCAGTTGTGTTTGCGGAGGTGAAAGGTCTCTGGGGAGTTGGAGTCTCTTGGAATGGTGGGTGTGCTCCCAAACCACAGATCCAGCAAGCGAGAGGGTGAGGAGTAGTCACCATGTACCAGTTCAGTCGGGCCATCTATCGGGAGCTGGCTCCCGAGATCCTGGAGCCGCCGCGGGACGCACCCGCGACGATCAATCGCACAGCTGTGCTGCGCGCGTGCGAGGAGGTGGTCACTCGCCTGGCCACCGACCGCCACTACTTCGCCCGTCCCGCGCGGACGCTGTTCTGCGACATACGCAGCTACTTCCCCATGTGGGCGCAGGGCCACGTCCATCGTGTGGTCACGCGCTACGTGGGCTACGCCCAGCAGTTCCTGATCGAACACCCGCATGAGGGCTACACGGCCGTCAGCGGAGCCCCACCGCAATGTCGCGCCACCACCCGCAAGGGCTCGGCCTGCCAGCGCACGCCGCTGGCGCACAACGGCTACTGCCCCTCCCACCAGCACCTGGCCGACACCGAGGACCGCGAGCTGGTCGCCGCCTGAGCGCGCGGGGCTCAGGCGACGACAGAGCGAGAGTCCCCCAGAGCGGACCCGGAGGCACGGTGAGCCTGGCGTAGTCTGAGCGGATGCTCTTGGGCGTGGATGTCGGCGGGACGTTCACCGACGCGGTCCTCGTGGACGGGGATTCGGCGCTGCACACTGCCAAGGTCCCCTCGACGCCTTCGCAGGAGTCGGTGGGCGTGCTCGAGGCCGTGCGGCTGGTGCTCGCCAGCGCGGGTGCGCAGCCGGGGGACGTTGCGCGCTTCGCGCACGGCATGACCGTGGCGACCAACGCGCTGCTCGAGGGCCGCACCGCGCGCACGACGCTGGTGGCCACGGCGGGCTTCACGGACGTGATCGAGCTCGGCCGCCAGGGCAGGGCGCATCTGTACGAGCTGTGCCTCGCCGCGCCCGCACCGCTGGTGGAGGAGGAGCTGAGGTTCGCGGCGCCCGAGCGGATGGGCCCCGCGGGTCCGTTGCTTGCGCTCGACCCGGCACTGGCGCGGAAACTGGTGGAGGAGCTCGCCCGCGCACAGCCGGAGGCGGTGGCGGTCTCGCTGCTGCACTCCTACGCCGACCCCGCCCACGAGCGTCTGCTCGGGGCGCTGATCGCGGAGCTGCTGCCGCACGCCCACCTGTCGCTGTCCTGCGATCTGGTGGGCACGTTCCGCGAGTACGAGCGCACGGCCACCACGGTCCTCGACGCCGCCCTCTCCCCCCTGCTGTCCTCCTACCTGGCCCGGCTCGCCGGCGAGGCGGCCGATCTGGGCCTGGCGGCGCCGCTGGTGATGCAGTCCTCGGGCGGTCTCACGGACGCTCACAGCGCTGGCGCCCACCCGGCGCTGACGGTCCTCTCGGGTCCGGCCGGCGGGGTCGGCGGGGCGCTGCTGCTGGCCGAGCTCGCGCACGAGGAGCAGCTGCTGTGCTTTGACATGGGCGGGACCTCCTGCGACGTGTGCGTGATCGACGGCTCGCAGGTGGCCGAGACGGCCGAGCGGGTGATCGCGGGCAGGCCGCTGTCGCTGCCCGCGCTCGACATCCACACGGTTGGCGCGGGCGGCGGTTCGATCGCCTGGCGCGATCCAGGCGGCGCGCTGCGGGTGGGGCCGGCCTCGGCGGGCGCGCTGCCGGGACCGGCGTGCTACGGGCGGGGCGGGCTGGCGCCCACGGTCACCGACGCCAACCTGCTCCTCGGCCGTCTGCTGGCGGACTCGCCGCTGGCGGGTGATCTCAGGCTCGAGGTGGCGGCGGCCGAGCGAGCGGTGTCGGGCCTGGCGGGCGAGCTGGGGCTCGACCTGCTGGCGTGCGCGGAAGGAATCGTGCGCGTCGCCGAGGCGGAGATGCTGGGGGCGCTGCGCCTGATGACCGTGGAGCGCGGGATCGACCCGCGTGGCTTTGCGCTGATGCCCTTCGGCGGCGCCGGCCCGCTGCACGCGGCGGCGCTGGCGAGCGAGCTGGGTATCTCTCGCGTGCTCTGCCCGCGCACCTCCGGCGTGCTCTGCGCGCTCGGCCTGGCGGCCGCGGCGCCGCGACGCGACGTCGCCCGCACGGTCATCTTGAGCGGACGCTCGCTGTCCATGGAGCGCCTGAACCGGGAGCGGACGGCGCTCTTGGCCGAGGCCACGGCGGCGCTCGCGCAGGAGCCCGCGCGCGTGCGAGTCCGCCACGAGCTGCGCTACCGCGGCCAGGCCTTCGAGCTGCCCGTCGAGCAGGAGCTGGCGGCGGCGGGCGATCGGCGGGGAATGGGGCCGCAGGAGCTGCGCGCTGCATTCGCCCGGGCGCACGAGCTGCGCTACGGCTACAGCGACGAGTCGACGGAGGTCGAGCTGGTCAACATTCGGCTGTCCGTGTGGGGTCCCGCCCCGTCGCTGCGCCCGCGGGCTGTGGAAGCCGCCACACAGACGGCGGAGAGCCGTCTGATCGTGTTCGCGGGCGAGCAGCTGCCGGCGGCGGTGCTTCGCGGCGCGCCCGCGCCCGGCATGCTGCTGCAAGGCCCTGCGCTGTGCGCGCTGCCCGAGGCCACGCTGCTGATCCCACCCGGATGGTCCGGCGAGGTCGATGGGCACGGCACCGTCCACCTGGATCACGGGCAGGAGGACTGATGCTCGATCCGATCGAGCTGCAGATCGTCACCGGCGCGCTGCACGCCGCCTGCCGGGAGATGGGCGTGGTGCTGATCCGCTCGGCGCACTCCTCCAACATCAAGGAGCGCCGCGACGCCTCCACGGCGCTGTTCGACCTGGACGGGCAGATGGTCATGCAGGCCGAGCACATACCGGTGCATCTCGGCGCCATGCCCGCGGCAGTGGCGGCGGTGCTCGGCGAGAAGCACGCCCCGGGCGTCTCCTGGATCCTCAACGATCCGTTCGCCGGCGGCACACACCTGCCTGACATCACGGTCATCACCCCCATCTACGCCCCGGACGGATCGCCGATCGGCTTCGCTGCAAGCCGCGCGCATCACGCGGACGTGGGCGGGCGCGTGCCCGGATCGATGCCCGCGGACAGCCGCTGCCTGGAGGAGGAGGGCGTGGTGATCTCGCCACGACGGCTGGACGAGGCCACGATCGAGGAGCTGGTCGGGCGCATGCGCCAGCCGCACGAGCGCCGGGCAGACCTGCGCGCCCAGCTGGCCGCCAACCGCACGGGCGCGCTGCGACTGGCGGAGCTTGCCCGCCGCCTTGGCGCGGAGCGCCTGCGCGAGGCCACGGACGCGGTGCTGGACTACTCCGAGCGCCGCACCCGCGCGTGCCTTGCGGCGATGCCCGACGGCGTGCGCGAAGCCGAGGACGTGCTGGAGGCGCCCGCGGGCGATCTCGTGCTGCGAGTGCGCGCCGAGGTAGACGGCGAGCGGCTGATCCTCGACTTCACGGGCAGCGCCGCCCAACACGAGGGCAACCTCAACTGCCCGCTCGCCGTCACGCGCTCAGCCTGCCTGTTCGCGGTGCGCGTGCTCACCGACCCCGACATCCCGCCCTCGGCGGGCGCCTACCGCCCGATCGAGGTGCGAGCGCCGCAGGGCAGCGTGCTCAACGCCCGTCCCGGCGCGGCGGTGGCGGCGGGCAACGTGGAGACATCCTCGCGCGTCGCCGATCTCGTGCTCAGCGCGTTCGGCCGCGCCCAGGGCCAGGGCACGATGAACAACCTGACGCTGGGCAATGCGGCGTTCTCCTACTACGAGACGCTCGGCGGTGGCCAGGGCGCGTGCTCCGACGCGGACGGCCCCAGTGGCGTGCACGTGGCCATGAGCAACACGCTCAACACGCCGATCGAGGCGCTCGAGCGCGAGTTCCCGCTGCTGGTGCGCGAATACGCGCTGCGCCGCGGCTCGGGCGGCGCGGGACTGCATCGCGGCGGCGACGGCGTGGTGCGCGAGCTGGAGGCGCTCGCGGACATGACCTTCTCGCTGATCGCCGAGCGCCGCCGCCACGCCCCGCGCGGGGCGGCTGGAGGCGAGGATGGGGCGCCGGGGCGCGACCTGCTCGATGGCGTGCAGATCGCGGGCAAGCTCACGGGCACGCTGCGAAGTGGGCAGCGGCTGCGCATCGAAACGCCCGGTGGGGGAGGATTCGGGGATGCCCGCACAACAGAGCACTGAGCGCGTCGGCTTCCTCGGCCTGGGGATCATGGGCTCGCGCATGGCGGCCAACGTCGCGCGCGGGGGCTTTCCCCTGACCGTCTGGACGCACACCCCCGGCAAGGCGGAGCGCTGGGCCGCCGAGCACGGCGCCAGCGCAGCGGCCACCCCGGCGGAGGTGGCCGAGCGCAGCGACATGGTGGTCAGCATGGTCGTGGACGGCGAGCAGGTCGCCTCGGTGCTGCTCGGCCCAGAGGGAGTGATCGAGGCCGGCAGGCCGGGCCTGCTGTGCCTGGACATGTCCACCATCGGGCCACCGGACACGCGACGGATCGGCGCCGCCCTCAGCGAGCGCGGGGTGCGGATGCTCGACGCGCCCGTGACCGGCTCCTCACCGCGAGCGCACGACGGCTCGCTGACGATCATGGTGGGCGGCGATCCCGAGGACTTCGCGCGCGCGCGGCCGCTGCTGGAGGCGATGGGCGCGCTGATCGCACACGTGGGCGAGCTGGGCCAGGGCGAGACGCTGAAGCTGATCAACAACGCCGTCGGCGCGGCCAACGCGGCGGCGGTGGCCGAGGCGCTGCTGCTGGCCCATGCGACCGGGATCGACCTGGACGCGTTCGTGGAGGTCGTCTCGTCCGGCTCCGGCGCCTCGGCGCAGCTGGCGCTGAAGTCGGGGGCGATGCGCGAGCACGACTACACGCCCCTGTTCAAGACCGCCCACATGCTCAAGGACGTGCGCCTGTGCCTCGAGGAGGCGCAGGCGGCAGGGGTGCCGTTCCCGTCTGCCGCCCACGCGCGCGACCTGCTCACGGCCACCATGGCGCGAGGACACGGCGAGCAGGACTACGCGGCCATGATCGAGGCCGCCGAGGGGCTTGCGGGGCGGCGGCTGTAGCGACGCTCGGGGCCCCCGGAGTCCTCAGCAGACTGGCCGTCTGACCAGCCCGTTTCCGACTTGTGAACGCACACGCCTCTCAAAAACAGCCGATTTGCAGGCGATTTGGGATTTTCGCCCAGGTTTCGTATCTTTAACGGGTCGGCAGCGTTCTCACCCAAGGGACCGCGCGCTGTGTAGGTCAGACATCTCCTCGTCGTTCCGTTTGTCTTCTTCTATGCCAATTGCTTTCAAAGAATGGGCCGTCACCGTCCGCGCCCTAGCGGAAGGCGAGCAGCTCATCACCCTCCGCAAGGGCCTCCCTTCGCAGGCGGACAAGCCTTTCAGGCTGGCCCACGAGCGCTTCTTCCTGTACCCCACCTTCGACCACCAGCCCGGCGATCTGGTGCGCGAGTCCCATCAGCCCGAGTTGCGCAGGGCACTCGAGGAGGGCGTCTGGAGCGACGGCGAGCCGCCGCTGCACACGTTCGTCTCGGGCGCTCCGCTGCAGCAGCCCGACAGGGTGCGCATCCGCGCATGGGCGGAAGTGACCGACCACTTCACGATCGTGGACCCACGCTGCGTGGACGCGCTCTCCCCCTTCTACGTGTGGACGCCCGACTACGCCGAAAAGCGCCTGGGCTGGCGCGGACGCCAGCCGCTGCACGTGCTGCTGCTTCGCACCTACCGCATCCCGCGGCCGGTCACCGTGAAGGTCAAGGACGACTACACGGGGCCCAACGCCTGGATCGAGCTGCAACGCGAACTGCCGTTCGAGGGGACACCCGTGCTCTCCGACGCCGAGTTCGAGCGCGCTTCAGAGGAGATCCGCGCGATCACCTCCGAAGCGGCGGGCCAGCCGGTCCTCGTCTAGTCCGTCTCGTAGGCCAGCGCTTCTCGCGCGGCCTCGGCCCCGGACTCGGGCACGAGCACATCGCGTGGCCCGGCGGCCAGGAATTCGGCCACGTCGAAGCCGCCGGCGCGGCGAAGCATGCTCGGGATGCCCTCCTCCAGCAACAGCCCCGCGATGAACTCGGCCTCCGGCTGGCTCTCCGCCCGCGCGACCTTCACCAGCTTGCCCTCCGCGTACTGGGGCTTGATCTTGCGCGCCGTCTGGCGACGCTCGCTGGCCTGCTGCTCGGAGCCGCCGTGGTGCACCAGCGGCATGCCGCACGTCGCGCAGAAGCGCTCGCTGGACGGATGCGCCCGCGAGCAGCTCGGGCAGACGAGCAGATCGCCGGACATCAGCGCACCTGGAGGGGAACCTCCCCGACCTCGCCCGCCTCGATGAAGTAGCAGCGGACCACCGCCTGCTCGCCGGCCAGGCCCACGATCACCCACTCCAGGCCCGGCCAGTTGGCGGCGAAGTTGATGTCCGTCTGCGAGGGGTAGGGGTCGGTATGGGTGTGGGAGTGGTAGATCGCGCCCAGCTCCCATCCCTCCCCCTCGAACTCGCTTTCCGTCCTGAGCACCTCTTTGCCGTCGATCTCAAAGCGCTTGCTACTGGCGAAGATGTTGGTGGCGCGATGAACGCGCCGAGCGTGAGGCTCGCCATCCTCGGAGGCCGGCCCGTAGGCGATCATGCCGCAGCACTCCGCGTCGTACTCCTCGCGGGCATGCGCGATCAGGTCCTCGAGCAGGGCAGGGGCGATGATCACTGCCGAGGAGCCTGCGGGCCGACGGGCGTCATTACCACCAGACGGTTGACTCGAGGTTCTCGACCTCGTCGACAGGCAGGGTGTAGATGCCACTCGACAGATACTTCCAGCCGTCGTCCGCGACCACGAACACAACGTTGCCCTCATCGAGCTCGCCGGCTATCCGCACGGCGATGCTTGCGATCGCGCCGCTGGAGACGCCCGCGAACAGGCCCTCCTCGTCGAGCAGACGCCGCGTCCAGACGATCGCGTCGTGGTTGGTCACGAAGATCTTGCGGTCGAGCAGCGAGATGTCGATGATCGGCGGGATGAAGCCGTCCTCCAGCGAGCGCAGGCCCTGCACGGGCTCGCCCTGCATCGGCTCGGCCGCCACGATCTTGACCGCGTCGCCGAATGTCTCCTTCAGCCGCCGCCCGTTGCCCATCAGCGTGCCGCCCGTGCCCAGGCCCGCGACGAACGCTGCGACCTCGTCGAGCTCTTCCAGGATCTCCAGCGCCGTGCCGTTGTAGTGGGCATTGGGGTTGGCCTGGTTGCCGTACTGGTAGGGCATGTAGCAGGAGGGATCTTCGGCGGCCATCTCCAGAGCCTTGGCGACGGCGCCGTTTGAGCCCTTGGAGCCGTCGGAGTAGACGATCTCGGCCCCGTACATGCGCAGCAGCTGGGTGCGCTCGGGGGTGACGTTCTCGGGCATGACCACCTTCAGCCGGTAGCCCTTG
>DAINPC010000036.1:0-7188 GCA_036743695.1 Solirubrobacteraceae bacterium
ACGGCAAGATGCAGGACGACGCCACCTGGAAGCAGTGCAAGGTGATGGTCAACCTCGCTGAAATGCTCGCCAAGAAGGACCCCGAGCTGGCCGAGGCCTACGGGTTCACGCCGCCCCCGGCCGTGTAGGCTTCCGCGCCGCATGAGATTCTTCGAGTACGAGGCGCGCGAGGTCGTCAAGCGCGCCGGCATCCCCGTCACCGACTTCGGCTTCACTACCGACGCCGCCGAGGCGCGCGCGATCGCCGAGCGCATCGGCGGTCCCACGGTCATCAAGTCCCAGGTCCTCACCGGCGGGCGCATGAAGGCCGGCGGCGTCAAGTTCGCCGACACCCCCCAGGAGGCCGAGGAGCACGCCCGCGACATCCTCCAGCTGGAGATCAACGGGCACATGCCGCGCGGCGTGCTCGTCGACCCCAAGGCCGAGGTCGAGCAGGAGTACTACGCGGGCGTCGTCTGGGACGGGATCCGCAAGCAGCCCGTGATGATCTTCTCGCCCGTGGGCGGCATCGACATCGAGCAGGTCGCCGAGGAGCAGCCCGAGAAGGTCGGGCGCCGGCACTTCTCCAACATCCTTCCCCTCAGCGACTTCCAGGCCAAGGAGGTGATCGCCTCCACCGGCGTCACCGGATCCGCGCTGAACAAGCTCGTCCCGATCGTCACCCGCCTGGCCAGGCTGTTCGTGGAGAACGACATGGTGCTCGCGGAGATCAACCCGCTCGGGCGCCTGGCCGACGGCTCGTTCGTCGCGCTGGACGCGCACATGGACATCGAGAACGAGGCCCGCGGCCGGCACAGGCGGCTGCTCGCGGATCTCGGCGTGGGCGAGCAGGAGACCCGCCAGGCGCGCGAGGCCACCCCGTTCGAGCTCGCCGGCGAGGAGGTCGACGCCCAGGACCACCGCGGCGTGGCCGGCAACGTCACCGAGTTCGACGGCAACCTCGGCCTCGTGATCGGGGCGGGCGGAGGCTCGCTGACGCTGTTCGACGCCGTTCGCGCGCACGGCGGCAGCCCCGCCAACTACTGCGAGATCGGCGGCAACCCCTCCGTCGCCAAGGCCTGCGGCCTGGCCAAGCTGGTCCTGCAGAAGCCCGGCGTGGACAAGATCGCCGTGATGATGTCCATCGTCTCGAACACCCGCGTGGACATCGTCGCCCGCGGCGTCATCAAAGCCTGCCTGGAGCTCGGCTACGACCCGGGCGAGAAGATCGCCATCTTCCGCATCCCCGGAGCGTGGGAGGAAGAGGGCTTCAAGATCCTGGAGAAGTACGGCGTGGACTACGCCGACCGCTCCGTGTCGCTGAACGAGGCCGCCAGGCGCGCCGTCGAGAAGATCGAACCCCACCCCCCCGCCGGCGCATGAGCATCCTGATCGACGCGCAGACCACCTTCATCGTCCAGGGGATCACCGGGCGCGAGGCCGTCAACCTCACCCGCGAGTGCCTGGACTACGGCGCCGGCGCGAAGGTCGTGGGAGGCGTGACCCCCGGGCGGCTGGGTCGGGACGTGCACGGCGTGCCCGTGTTCGACACCGTCGCCCAGGCCGTCGCCCACCACGGCGGCCCGATCTATGGCTCCGTCGTCACCGTCCCGCCCGCCTTCACCAAGGACGCCGTGTTCGAGGCCATCGAGAACGCCGTCCAGCTGATCGTGATCGTCACCGAGCGCATCCCCCGCCGCGACGTCGCCGAGATGGTCGAGCTGGCCAACCTGCGCGGCGCGCGCATCATCGGCCCGAACTGCCTCGGGATCATCGTGCCCGACGTGATCAAGATGGGCGGCATCGGCGGACCTGCCAAGAACGCCGCCCAGGCCTACACGCCGGGCCCGATCGGCGTGATCTCGCGCTCCGGCGGCATGACCACCGAGATGTCCTCCACGCTCAGCGCAGCCGGGCTGGGCCAGTCGACCGCCGTGTCCATCGGCGGCGACGCCATCATCGGCTCCACCTACGCCGAGCTGATGCCGCTGTTCGAGGCCGACCAGCACACGCAGGGCATCGTCATCTACACCGAGCCCGGCGGGCGCATGGAGGCCGAGCTGGCGCGCTGGGTGACCGAGAACAACTCGCGCCTGCCGATCGTGGCGTTCATGGCCGGACGCTTCATGGACGAGATGCCCGGCATGAGCTTCGGCCACGCCGGCACCATCGTCGAAGGCAAGGAGGACACCGCCTCGGAGAAGATCACGCGCCTCGCGCAGGCCGGCATCACCGTCGCCGAGCGCATCGAGGACATCCCCGCGATGATCCAGGCCAAGATCGCCGAGAGGAGCGCAGCGTGAGGCAGGACGGAGCCTTCATCGCCGTCGACGTCAACGACGCGGCCGCCGCAGACGCCGAGCTGGCACGCAGGCTCACCGAGGCCTGCCCCGTGGACATCTACGCCCAGAGCGCCGACGGCGCTCTGGAGATCGTCCAGAAGAACCTCGACGAGTGCGTCCTCTGCCGGCTGTGCCTCGACGCCTCCCCCGAGGGCACCGTCAAGGTCATCAAGCTCTACGACAACGGCGCCGTCCTGGCCTGAGCGCCAAGCAACACAGCGCACGCCGCCCGCGCTATGGTCACCGCAGAGCCATGAACGAAAACTTCTCCCTGATCGTGATGTGCTTGTTCCTGCTCGGCTCGCTGGCGTTCCTGGCGCAGCAGCTCACCTCCTACCACTGAGCCGCCTCCCGGGCCGCCGCTAGGCCGGCTTGGTGCGCGCCTTGCGCGTGCGCTGGCGCTCCTGCTGGCGCTCGACCACGTTGATGATCAGCCGGATGAACTGCTCAGGGCCCGACGCCTTGGCCTGCCCGTAGCTGAAAGCCTCGATCCAGTCGGGCACCTTGGCTTCGCGGGCCATCACGTTGAAGAACTCCCGGCGCATGTCCACGCGCACGCGGGCGTCGGCCGCAGGGCCCTTGGTGACCTTCACGTCGGGCATCTCCAGGCGGAAGTGCTGAACGTCCCCCCTGCCCCGCAGCTCGATCCCGACCACCAGCTTGATCGGCTGCAGCGCGGGCACCTCAGCGATGAATCGGCGGGTCGCGAGCTCGATCAGAGCCTTGGCGTCATCGGCCATATAGCTAGTTCTCCCCTTGGGGGGCCGCCGTACGGCCCGTGGCTGTCCTGTCAGATCTTATGACGCTGCAAGAGCTTGCGGCCGATCACCATGCGCTGAATCTCCGACGTGCCCTCGCCGATCAGCAGCAGCGGCGCGTCGCGGTAGAGCCGCTCGATCTCATACTCCTTGGAGTAGCCGTAGCCGCCGTGGATGCGGAAGCATTCTTCCACGCAGAAACGGCCCGCCTCCGAGGCGAACAGCTTGGCCATGCCGGCCTCCAGGTCCGAGCGCTCGCCCGCGTCCTTCAGGCGCGCCGCGCGCAGCGTCAGCAGACGCGCCGCGTCCACCTGCGTGGCCATGTCCGCGAGCTTGAACTGGATCGCCTGGTGCTCGGCGATCGCCTTGCCGAACGCCTTGCGCTCCTGGGAGTAGCGCAGCGCCAGCTCGAGCGCGCGCTGGGCGATGCCCACGCCGCGGGCGGCCACGTTCACACGGCCGACCTCCAGCGCATCCATCATCTGCGCGAAGCCCTTGTTGAGGCCCTCGGCCTCGCCGCCGAGCACGTTCTCCGCCGGACAGCGGTAGCCGTCGAACACCAGCTCCGTGGACTCCACGCCCTTGTAGCCGAGCTTCTTGATCTTCGGCGGCACGTCCAGGCCGGCGAAGTCGCCCGTGTTCTCGCCGACGCCAGGCTCTTTTTCGGCGATGAAGCACGTGAAGCCCTTGTGGCGGGGATCCGCCTCGGGGTCTGTCTTGACGAGCACGAACACCAGCGCGGAGAGCAGCCCGTTGGTCACCCACATCTTCTGCCCGTTGATCTCGTACTTGCCGTCCTCGCCCTTCTTGGCCGAGGTCTTGATCGCCTGCACGTCCGAGCCCAGCTCCGGCTCCGACAGCGAGAAGGCCGCGCGGATCTCGCCCGTGGCCATGCGCGGCAGATAGCTCTGCCTCTGCTCGTCGGACCCGAACTTCATCAGCAGGTAGGAGCCGATGAAGTGGGTGTTTATGACACCCGAGATCGAGATCCAGCCGCGCGAGAGCTCCTCCACGATCATCGCGTAGGTCGTCAGGTCCAGACCCATGCCGCCGTACTCCTCGGGAATCGTCACCCCGAACAGCCCCAGCTCCTTCATCTGCTCCACGATCGGCTCGGGGAACAGGTCCTCGTGGTCGTAGTGCTCGGCGTTGGGCAGGATCTGCTCGTCGACGAACTGGTGCACCATCTCGGTGATCGCCCTCTGCTCGTCGGTCTTCTCGGTGTACGGGGCGGCTACGGCCATCTGTTTAGGGCTCCAAGGTCGGGTTGCGCTTGTTCAGGGAGAATACCTGCGTGAACTTCGCACGCGAAGTGCTCGACCGGGCGCCCTCCGGAGCGCTCGCGCTGCTGGAGCTCACCCGCGAGGGCGATCGGCGCGAGTGGAGCTTCGGCGAGCTCGCCGATCGCTGCGCCCGCATGGCCGGCGCGTTTCAGCGCCACGGCGTGCGCAGGGGCGATGTGGTCATGACCCTGATCGGCAACCGCCCCGAGTGGGCGCTGAGCATGGTCGCCTGCTTTCGCATCGGCGCCGTCGTGCTGCCGTGCACCGAGCAGCTGCGCGCCAAAGACCTGCGCCTGCGCATCGACGTCGCCCGCCCTTCCCTGATCGTGGCCGACGAGCGCAACCGTGCCGAGCTCCAGCTGGCCGGCTGCGAGGTGCCTGTCGTGTACGTGCCCGACGAGTCGCTGTTCGCGGCCGACCCCGCCCCCGTCGCGGAGCTGGCCGCGGGGGACCCGTGCCTGATCACCTTCACCAGCGGCACCGCCGGCGAGCCCAAGGCCGTGGTGCACGCCCAGCGCTACCTCTACGGCCAGCGCGTGCAGGCACAGCATTGGCTGGGAGCGCGCGGCGGCGAGCTCGTGTGGTGCACCGCTGCCAGCGGCTGGTCCAAGTCCGCGCGCAACGTCTTCATCGCACCGTGGCTGTCCGGGGCGGCTGCGCTGCTGCACGACGCCCGCTTCGACCCCGCCGAGCGCTTGGAGCTGCTCGAGCGCGAGCGGGTGGCCGTGCTGTGCATGGCGCCCACCGAGTACCGCGTGATCGCCAAGCGCGCCACGCTGCGGGCGCTCCCGCGCCTGCGCGGCATGGTCGCGGCGGGCGAGGCGCTGAACCCCGAGGTGCTGCGCGCCTGGCAGGAGGCCACCGGCCTGGAGATCCGCGACGGCTACGGCCAGACGGAGACCGGGCAGATGACCGGCGCGCCCCAGCACGAGGCGGCCAGGCCGGGCTCGATGGGCAGGGCGCTCCCCGGCATGGGCCTGTCCGTGCTGGATGGCGAACTGACCGTCGATCCCGCCACCGTCCCGACCTTCTTCCTGGGCTATCTCGGCGAGCACCTCCGACGCGGCGGGGACGGATCGTGGAGCATCGAGGACCGGCGCGCGGGAGGGCCATGGCACACGGGCGACCGGGTGGCCCAGGACGAGGGCGGCTGGCTCTACTTCGAGGGGCGAAACGACGACGTGATCGTCTCCGCCGGCTACCGCATCGGGCCCTTCGAGGTCGAGTCCGCGCTCGTGGCCCACCCCGCCGTCGCCGAAGCCGCCGCCGTGGCCGCGCCCGACGAGGAGCGCGGCGCGGTTGTGCGCGCCGTGGTCGTGCTGCGCGACCCCACGCTGGCGGGCTCGCCGGAGCTGATCCGCGAGCTGCAGGAGCACGTCAAGCGCCAGACCGCCCCGTACAAGTACCCGCGCATCATCGACTTCGCCCAGGAGCTGCCCAAGACCGCCTCCGGGAAGATCAAGCGCGCGCAGCTGCGCGCGGGCTGACGCGCCGATCCACCCGCCCGGGAGAGAGCCCCGGACGGGAGGATCGTTCCGGCCGTCGTCAGGCCGCCTGTGCAACGGGCTGAGGGGCGCCCATGCGCTCGGCCTGACCTGGCTCGTGGTCTTCGGCCTCCTGCGGACGCGACGCTGTCGGCGGGCGCAGCACCAGGATGGCCGCGAGGATGCCCACCGCCACGCAGGCCGCGGCGACGACGTAGGCGAGGTGATACCCACCCGTCAGCGCACTGCCCAGCGAGTGCCCGCTTGCGCTCAGCGCCTTGGTGTGGTCGGTCGCGATCGTCCCGAGCGTGGCCAGCCCGATCGCCCCAAACAGCTGAACCGAGACGTTCACGATCCCCGAGGCCAGCCCGGCGTCGCGCGCGGGAGCGTCGGACATCCCGATCGTCAGCAGCGGCAGGAACGACGCGCCCGCTCCCAGCCCAAGCAGCAGGAAGGCGAAGAACAGTCCGGGGAAGTAGCCGGCGTGGACGCCCTGCCCGGCAAGCAGCAGCAGACCGGCGATGATCCCGACGAGGCCGGCCGCGAGCGTCCGCACCGCGCCGAAGCTCTGCACCGCCCGCGCCGAGACGCCCATGGACAGCGCCGCGATCGCAACCGTCAACGGCATGAACGCGAGTCCCGTGTCGATTGCGTCGTAGCCGAGCACGCGCTCCAGGTACAGCGACCCCAGGAAGAAGGCTGAGAACATCCCGGTCACGAGCAGCCCGCGGACGAGGCTCGAGCCCATCAGCATGCGCAGCCGCAGGATCCGCAGCGGCATGATCGGGTTGGCCAGGCGCGCCTCCAGCGCCACAAACGCTCCGAGCAGCGCCAGCGAGGCGCCGCCCACGCCGAGCGTGCGCGCCGAGAGCAGGCCGTATTCGGTCGACTTGACGATCGCGAAGGCGCCCGCCATTGTCGCGAGCGTGACCAGGATCGATCCGAGCACGTCGATGCCACCGGTGAGGCCGATGCCCTCGTTCTCCGCGATCAGCCCCGAGCCGAGCACGAAGGCGATCGCGCCGATCGGCACGTTGACGAAGAAGATCCAGTGCCAGTCCAGCGACTGCGTGAGCGCCCCGCCCGCGAGCAGGCCGATCGAGCCGCCGCCGGCGGAGACGAACGCGTACATGCCCATCGCCTTGGCCTGCTCGACCTTCTCCGGGAACTCGGTGACGATGATCGCGAGGATCACGCTCGAGGCGACCGCCCCGCCGACCCCCTGCAGCAGGCGGGCGGCGATCAACAGCGCCTGGCTGTCGGCGAGCCCGCACAACACCGACGCCGTGGTGAACAGGACGAGCCCGCTCAGGAACACGCGCTTGCGGCCGATCAGGTCGCC
>DAINPC010000036.1:7288-13507 GCA_036743695.1 Solirubrobacteraceae bacterium
CAGCTAGTGATGATTGTCTCATCATGGTATAATCCGCGCCGTTATGAGTGCTGAAGATCGTTCCTGCGCCCCCGGCTCGATGGTGCTGCTCACCCGCCTCGCCAAGCAGGTCTACCGGCGCAGCAGCGAGGAGCTTCTGGGCATGCACCTGCGCCTGCTGATGGCACTGAGCTACCTGCGCGACCACGACAGCGCTCCTCAGCAGGAGCTGGCCGAGGCGCTGTGCATGGATGCCAACAACGTCGTGCTGCTGCTCAACGAGCTGGAGGATCTCGGCCACGTCGCGCGGCGGCGCGATCCCGAGGACCGCAGGCGCCACCTGGTCGAGCTGACCACCCAGGGCCGCCGTGCGCTGGCGCACGCCGAGCGCGCTCAGGAAAGCATCGAGGACGAGGTCCTTCGCGCCCTGGACGCCGAGGAGCGCGCCACGTTGTGGCGGCTTCTCACCCGCGCCCTGCACGGCGCCGAGCCCGAGCGCGGCGCGGCCTACAGCGCCACGATCGCGTCGATCTCCACGTAGGCCGCCTTGGGCAACTGGGCCACCCCGACCGTGACCCGGGCCGGGGGCTCCGCGGCGAAGAACGACGCGTAGACCTCGTTGACCGCGGCGAACTCGCCGAGGTCGGTCATGTAGACGGTCAGCCGCAGGGCGCGCTGCAGCGAGGTCCCCGCCGCGGCGCAAACGGCGGCGAGGTTCTCCAGGCAGCGCTGCGCCTGCGCGGCCGCCGTCCCTCCCACCAGCTCGCCCGTGGCCGGGTCGAGCGGGATCTGCCCCGAGCAGAACAGCATCCCACCAGCCCGCACCGCGTGGCTGTAGGGGCCGATCGCCGGCGGGGCACCCGGGGCGTCCACTGTTGCGCGATCCGTGCTCACCACCCTGGACCCTACCGCCGAGGCCACTGGTGCGGCGTCGAAGGCATTCGGGCGCCAATAGCGTAGATTCCGACTGTGCGACGAACCGCCAGCAAGCTCGCCGCCGTGCTCGTCGCGGCCTGCGCCTGGATCTGCGGGCCCGCGGGCGGCGCGCAGGCCCTGGGCCAGATCGCGTTCGCGCCGTGCGGGGCAAGCAACAGCTTCGCCTGCGGGCACCTCACCGTACCCCTGGATCCCAGCGGGGCGGTGCCGGGCACGATCACGCTCGCGCTGCGTCGCCACCGTGCCCCGGTCGGCGAAGCGCGCAGCGCGATCATCGCGCTCGCCGGCGGACCCGGACAGCCGGCGCTCCCGTTCACGGAAGCGTTCACCGAACTGCTCGGACCGGCGGCGGCCACGCGCGATGAGATCGTCTTCGACCAACGCGGCGCCGGCCTGTCGCACGCGCTGTCCTGCCACGCCTTCGAACGTCCCGGCCTGTTTCGCTCGCTTGGGCGGTCTATCGAAGCGTGCGCCTCGCAGATCGGCCCGACGCGCAGCTTCTACACGACCGCTGACACGGTCGCCGACATCGAGGCGATCAGGCAGGCGGGGGGCTACGAGAAGCTCGTCCTGTACGGCACCAGCTACGGGACCAAGGTCGCCGAGCAGTACGGCCAGACGCACCCCGGCCGAGTGGAAGCCCTGGTGCTCGACTCCGTCGTCCCGCCCAACGGGCCCGACCCGCTCGATCGTGCCACCTTCGCCGCGATCCCCCGCATCCTGCGCCAGATATGCAGCGCCGGCCGGTGCGCGCACATCACCGCCGACCCCGTGGCCGACATGGCAAAGCTCCTCGCGCGGATCCGTCGCGCGCCGCTGCGCGGACGTGTGATCGACGGACACGGCCACGGACACGAGGTGGGGGTGTCCTCCGGCGAGCTGGTGGACATCCTGCTCGCGGGCGACTTCTCCCCGATCGCGCGCGCCGAACTGGTGACCGCCAGCAGCGCGGCCGTGCGGGGCGACAGCGCACCGCTGGCGCGCCTGATCACCGCGGCCGAAAGCGGCGAAGGCGAACGCGAAGACGTCAACGGGCCGCTGTTCTTCGCCACGAGCTGCGAAGAGGAGCCGTTCCCGTGGAACCGGGCGAGCGCACCCGGGGCGCGCCTGGCCCAGGCGGCAGCTGCCGCCAGAGCGCTGCCCGCAAGCGTGTTCGCGCCGTTCACCGCCGCCGACGCGCTCGAAGTCGGCGATCTGCAGGCGTGCGCGCACTGGCCGTTCGCCACCCCGGCTCCGGCGGCCGACGACGCGCCGCTGCCAAATGTCCCGACGCTGATTCTCAGCGGATCCGGCGATCTGCGAACGCCGACGGCCAACGCCAGTGAAGTCGCCGCACAGATCCCCGACGCCCACCTGCTGGTGGTGCCGGGCGCCGGGCACTCCGTGCTGACCGACGAGCCCACTCCGTGCGCCCGCGAAGCGCTGAAGGCGCTGTTCTCAGAACACCAGATCCTGCCGTGCCGCGCGGCGCCGCCATCGGCCATCCCGCGCCCGCCACCCCTGCCTCCGCTGCGTCTCGCAGCCGTCTCCCCCATCCGTGGCAACCCCGGAGCACCGGGTCGCGCGCTGCACGGGGTGGCGCTGACCCTCTCGGACTTCGCCCGCCAGCTCGCGCTCCAGCTGATCGCCGTCCTCTCCTCGGAAAACGCGCCGCAAGCGTTCACGCTGCGCACGGGCGGCTTGCGCGCCGGCTGGGCGCAGTACGCCGGCGGCACCCTGAGCCTCCATCGCTACTCATACATTCCCGGCCTGGCCATCTCGGGGACCCTGAAGCGCGAATCGGCCAACCTGCGCGTCGAAGGCTCGGCCACCTTCGCGGGCACACTGCGGACGGGAGCGCACGGGGCGCTCGTGGGCACGCTGGGTGGCCGGCGCGTGCGGCTGCCGGCGAGTTCCAGAGCAACGGCAGCTATTGTCGGAGTCGATGCGCAGGCGCGCCCCCATTCAGGCCCTGGCGGCACTGCTGCCCGCGCTGCTGTTGGCCAGCTGGCCCAGCTCCTCGGCCGCTTCCAGCCTTGAATTCGCCCCGTGCGCAAGCAGCGCGGCGTTCTCGTGCGCGACCCTCGCCGTGCCGCTCGATCGAACCGGCGCGCTGGCCGGCTCGATCTCGCTGAGCGTCGAGCGCAGGCTCGCCGGCGCCACGCCCAGCCCTGACGCGGTGATCGCGCTGGCAGGCGGACCGGGCCAGGCGGCCGTCCCTCTCACGGAGTTCATCGCCCAGGCGATCGCGCCCGCGCTCGGCTCGCGCGATCTGCTCGTGTTCGACCAGCGCGGCACCGGCGCGTCGGGCCCGCTGAGCTGCCGCGCCCTGAGCGAAGCAACGACCTCGGAACAGAGGAGCAACTCCAACCAGCTGGTGGAACGCTGCGCGCGCGAACTGGGACCCGCCCGCGGCGACTACACGACCAGGGAATCCGTGGCCGACATCGAGGCCCTGCGCCAGGCAGGCGGCTACGAGAAGCTGGTGCTCTACGGGACCTCCTACGGCACAAAGGTCGCGCTCGAGTACGCCGAACGCTACCCCCAGCACGTCGAGGCGCTGGTGCTCGACTCGACCGAGACGCCGGAAGGACCGGAAGCGTTCCATGTGAGCACCTTCAAGGCGATGACGCCGGTGCTCGACGAACTGTGCTCGCACCGGGCCTGCCAAGGCGTGACCAACAACCCGGTGAGCGACATCGCGCGCCTGGTCTCGCACCTCGGCACACGGCCCCTCAGCGGCCACGCCTATGACGAACGCGGCCGGGCGGTCAGACTGTCGGTCACGCGTAGCGACCTGTATGGGCTGCTGCTGGCAGGCGACCTGGACCCGGCGCTGCGCGCGGAGGTGCCCGCCGCGGTGCACGCCGCCCTCGGCCACGACGCGGGGCCGCTGCTGCGCCTGGAGGCGCTCGGCGGCGTGAAGCCCAGCGGCGAAGAAAGCAGCAGCGTCGACCTGGCGCTGTTCGTGGACACCTCTTGCGAGGAGACCGCCTTCCCGTGGCAGCGAGGCGCCCCCGAAGCGACCCGTGCCGTCGAAGCGGAAGCCGCCTTGAACGCCCTACCCGGGTCGGACTTCTACCCGTTCGACCCCGAAGCCGGGCTGCTCGGCCAGACCATCCCGCTGTGCCTCTCCTGGCCGGACGCCTCGCCCGCGCCGGCCGCCACCACCTCGCTCCCCGACGTTCCCACCCTGGTCCTGTCCGGAGGACAGGACCTGCGAACGCCGACGGAAAACGCCCTCAACGTAGCCAAGCTGATCCCCGACGCCCAGGTTCTGATCGACCCCTACACCGGCCACTCGGTGCTCGGCAGCGATCTCAGCGGCTGCGCCACCGCTGCGCTGAGCGCGTTCTTCGCCGCCACCGCCGTGAGTCCATGCGGCGCAGCGGTCAACCACTTCCCGCCCGCGCCCGTGGCGCCGCTGTCGCTGGCAGCCGTGCCCGCCAGCGGCGGGGTCGGGGGGGTCCCCGGACGCACGCTCACGGCGAGCATCGACTCGATCCGCGACCTCAGGCGGGCGGTGGTGGTGCTGGCGATCGGCTTCGACAGCATCCCCGTCGGCGCGCGCTTCGGCGGCCTGCGCGGAGGCTCGGTCCGGATCACCAAGGCCGGGGCAGTACTGAATCGCTTCAGCTACATACCCGGGGTGCAGCTCAGCGGCGTGATCCCAACGAGCCTGCTGCTCAAGAACAAAGGCTCCGCCGCCAACCTCACGATCGACGGGTCTGCCGCAGCACGCGGCCACGTGCGCGTCAGCGCGGGCGGACGCATCAGCGGAGTGCTCGCCGGGCGGCGCTTCGCGGTGCGGGTGGCGGCCAGCACCGCGCGGGCGGCGCGCACCGGGGTCGAGGCGGAATGGCCGGCCGCGAGCGTCTCGTTCCCGCTTCCCGCCCTCGCTCGCATCCGTTGACCAACGCGCTGGCCACAGAGACCTCTCCCTACCTTCGCCAGCACGCCGAGAATCCAGTCGACTGGCTGCCCTGGGGACCGGAGGCGTTCGAGCGGGCGCGCACCCTCCAGAGGCCCGTGATCGTGTCCATCGGCTACTCCTCCTGCCACTGGTGCCACGTGATGGAGCACGAGTCCTTCGAGGACCCGCGCACGGCCGAGCTGATGAACGAGAGCTTCGTGTGCGTGAAGGTGGACCGCGAGGAGCGCCCGGACATCGATGCCCTCTACATGGAGGCAGTCCAGGGGATGACCGGCCACGGCGGCTGGCCGCTGAACGTCTTCCTCACCCCCGAGCAGCTGCCGTTCTACGGCGGGACCTATTTCCCCCCCGCCCCCCGCCACGGCATGCCCGCGTGGACGCAGGTGCTGCACGCGATCGCCGAGTCCTGGAGCGCCAACGCCGCCGAGATACGCGCCGGCGGTGAGCGCCTGCGCGAGCGCCTCTCTGCCGGCGCGCAGCTGTCCCCGTCGGCCGAGCCCCTGAGCGAGGGGGCGCTGGAGGCGGCCGTGGGCAGGTTGCGCGAGAGCTTCGACGCGCTCCACGGGGGCTTCGGCGGCGCGCCGAAGTTCCCGCAGGCGTCGGTCATCGAGCTCCTGCTGCTGCGCGGGGAGCACACGATGGCGCTCGAGAGCCTGCGCGCGATGGCCGGCGGCGGGATCCACGACGTCCTCGGCGGCGGCTTCGCCCGCTACAGCGTCGATGCCACGTGGACGGTGCCCCACTTCGAGAAGATGCTCTACGACAACGCGCTGCTCGCCCGCGCCTATCTGCACGGCTGGCAGGCGTCCCGGGACCCGGACCTGCTGGCCGTCTGCGTGGACACGCTGGAGTGGGCTCTGCGCGAGATGCGCGGCCCCGAGGGCGCCTTCCACAGCGCCCTGGACGCGGACTCCGAGGGAGTCGAGGGGCGCTTCTACGTGTGGAGCACTGCCGAGCTGAAGGATGTCCTCGGCGGCGACGCGGAGGCGGCGATCGCGTGGCTCGGGGCCACCGAGCACGGCAACTTCGAGGACCCCCATCATCCCCAGCCCGGCCTGAACGTCCTGCAGGACCGCGGACCCCGCCCCGAGCCGGCCGTCCGGGAGCGCATCCGCACAGCCCTGATGGGCGCGCGCGAACGCCGTCCGCGCCCCGCGCTCGACGACAAGCGCCTGACCAGCTGGAACGCGCTGATGATCAGCGCGCTGGCCGACGCCGGCGCCGCGCTGGGAGAGCCGCGCTACACGGAGGCGGCCGCCGCCTGCGCCGACTTCCTGCTGCGCGAGATGCGCGATGACTCCGGAGGGCTGCTGCGCAGCTACAACCACGGGCAGGCCAAGATCGGCGCCTACCTGGAGGACCACGCCTTCCTGCTGGAGGCTCTGATCGCG
>DAINPC010000037.1:0-336 GCA_036743695.1 Solirubrobacteraceae bacterium
CGAGCGGCTGCGCGCGGACGGCGAGCGGGCGGTCTCGGCGGCTGCCTCGAGCGATGAGCTCGAGGAGCTGCGCGTGCGCTACCTGGGTCGCAAGGCTGAGTTGCCTCAGCTGCTGCGCGGCGTGGCGAGCCTCCCGCCCGAGCAGCGGGGCACCGTCGGCAAGGCCGCCAACGCCGCACGCCAGCGGCGCCGAAGGAGCAGCCATCCGAGGAAGCCGGCGGGCAGCACTTTGATCAACGACGCGACGGCGAGGCTACCGCCGCCGATCGCGTCGCGCCGATCCCGAACCCAGACGCATCCCTGCAGCACGAGCATCATCTCGAGAATCTCGATGTT
>DAINPC010000037.1:346-10742 GCA_036743695.1 Solirubrobacteraceae bacterium
AGATCCAGGCGCGCGCGGCCCAGCTCGCGGGCGAGGAGCTCGACCAGCGTCTGCAGGACGACCGTGTCGATGTGACCCTGCCCGGTGCCCCGGCCCAGCCGATCGGCCGCCTGCACGTGCTCACGGCCACGCGGCGCGAGCTGGAAGACATCTTCCTCGGGCTCGGCTTCACCGTCATGGAAGGCCCGGAGGTGGAGACGGTCCACTACAACTTCGACGCGCTCAACCACAGCCCCACGCATCCCGCGCGGGCGCGCACGGACACCTTCTACGTCACGCCCGAGTCGGTCCTGCGCACGCACACCTCGCCGATGCAGGTGCGGGCGATGGAGGCGCACCCGCCGCCGCTGTACGTGGTGGTCCCCGGTCGCGTCTACAGACCGGACTCCGACGCCACCCACACGCCCCAGTTCCACCAGATCGAGGGGCTGGCGGTCGATGAGGACATCACCCTGGCGGACCTCAAGGGGACGCTGCTGGAGCTCGCGCGGGGGGTGTTCGGCGATCGGCGCGACGTGCGCCTGCGCCCGCACTTCTTCCCCTTCACCGAGCCGAGCGTCGAGGTGGACGTGTCCTGCTTTCACTGCGACGGCAAGGGCTTCCTGGGCGATGGCGCGCGCTGCTACCTGTGCAAGGGCGAGGGCTGGCTGGAGGTCCTGGGCGCGGGCGAGGTGGACCCCAACGTCTACGCCCACGTGCCCACCAGCGAGCGCAACGCCCCCGGTTACGATCCGGAGAAGGTCCAGGGGTTCGCGTGGGGCCTGGGCGTGGAGCGGATCGCGATGCTCAAGCACGGCATCCCCGACCTGCGCCTCTACTACGAGAACGACCTGCGCTTCCTGGAGCAGTTCGGATGAGGGTGCCGCTGCCATGGCTGCGCGAATACTGCGACCCCGACCTGGACGTCCGGGCGATCGAGGAGCGCCTGACGATGACGGGCACGAAGGTCGAGGCGATCCACCACCACGGCGTGGCCTCGACGGAGGGCTTCGTGGTCGGGCGGGTGCTCAGCGCCGAGCGCCATCCGGACGCCGACCGGCTGAAGCTCTGCACGGTTGACCTCGGCGGAGAGGAGCCGGCGCAGATCGTCTGCGGCGCCCCCAACGTCGCGGCCGGGCAGACGGTGGCGGTCGCGTGCCCCGGAGCGCTCATGCCGGACGGCAGGAGGCTGGGGCGGGCGAAGCTGCGCGGCGTGGTCTCCGAAGGGATGATCCTGTCCGAGAGCGAGCTGGAGCTGGGCTCAGGCGGCGCGGGGATCATGGTGCTGGACGATCTTGTGATCGACGCGGAGCTCGCGCCGGGCACGCCGCTGGCGGACGTCCTGCCGATCGCCATGGACGTGTTCGAGCTGGAGATCACCCCGAACCGGCCGGACTGCCTCGGCGTCTACGGCGTGGCGCGCGAGCTTCACGCCGCCAGCGGCGCGCCGCTGGTGGGCGAGCCGTGGAGCGATGATCCCGGCTCGGAGGGTGCGCTCGGCGGCGCGCAGGTCACGGTCGAGTGCCCCGACCTGTGCCCGCGCTTCACCGCGCGCGTGTTCGAGGACGTCACCGTCGCCCAATCGCCGCTGTGGCTGAAGGCGAGGCTCGCGGCTGCGGGCATGCGCACGATCAACAACGTGGTGGACCTCACCAACTACGCCATGCTGCTGAGCGGCCAGCCGCTGCACGCATTCGACCTCGACCGCGTGGCGGGCGCCCGCCTGACTGTCCGTCGCGCGCGCGAGGGCGAGCGGGTGGAGACGCTCGACGGGCAGACGCGCACGCTCGACGGGGAGATGGTCGTGATCGAGGACGCGCAGGGCCCCACGTCGATCGCCGGGCTGATGGGAGGCGCCCGCTCGGAGGTCCAGCCGGACACCACCCGCGTGCTGCTGGAGGTGGCCAGCTGGAGCGGGCCGAACATCCACCGAAGCTCCTGGGCCCTGGGCCTGCGCAGCGAGGCCTCGGGCCGCTTCGAGAAGGGGCTGGCGCCGGAGCAGTGCATGCACGCGCAGGCGATCGCCACGCGGCTGATGGTCGAGCTGTGCGGCGCGACGCTCGCCCCCGGCACGATCGACGTCGGCTGGGAGCCGAAGCCGGCGCAGTCAATCCGGCTGCGCGAGGCGCGCGTGCGCGCGATCCTCGGCGTGTCCGTGGCGGTCGAGCGCCAGGCGGAGATCCTGCGCGCCCTGGACTTCTCCACCGAGCCGGCCGCGGATGGCCTGCAGGTGGGCGTTCCCGCGCTGCGGCGCGAGGACGTCACCCGCGAGGTGGACCTGATCGAGGAGGTGGCCCGCATCGACGGCCTGGAGCGCCTGCCGGCCACGCTGCCCGCACGCCGCGGGGCGGCGGGCAGGCTGACCCACGCCCAGCGGGTCCGCCGCGCGGCGGAGGACGCGATGGTCGGACGGGGCCTGCACGAGATTGTCGGCTGGAGCTTCACCGAGCCTGGCCTGCTCGACCGGCTGCGCCTCCCCGCCGAGCACGAGATGCGGCGCGTGGTCGCGGTCGAAAACCCGCTGTCGGACGGGCAGTCGATCATGCGCCCGACGCTGCTCGGCTCGCTGCTGGACGCCGCGCGCCACAACGTCTCGCGCAACGGGCCCGACGTGGCGGTCTTCGAGTCCGGCACGGTCTATCGCGCCGCGAGCGAGGGGCCCCTGGCCGACGAGCACCACGCTCTGGGCGTGCTGCTGAGCGGCGCGCTCGCGCCCCGCTCCTGGCGCGGCGCTCACGAGCAGGCGGACTTCTTCGCCGCCAAGGCGCTGCTCGGCGCGCTGCTCGACCGCTTCCACCTGGACTGGTCGGTGGCGCCGGGCAGCTGGCCGTTTCTGCATCCCGGACGCAGCGCCGCGGTGCTCGCGCACGCCGGCTCCTCGGAGGTCGTGCAGCTGGGCTTCCTCGGCGAGCTGCACCCGCTGGTGGCGGGGGCCTGGGACCTCGGGCGCACGGCCGCGTTCGCGGTCGATCTCGGCAGGCTGGCCGCGGCGGCGACGCCGGTCGCGGCCTTCCGCGCGTTCGGCTCGTTTCCCTCGCTGCGCCAGGATCTGGCGGTGACGCTGCCCGTGTCCGTGCCCGTGGCGGAGGTGCTCGATCGCGTGCGCGCCAAGGCTGGGGGGAGCCTGGACGAGGTGGACGTGTTCGATGTCTACGCGGGCGAGCAGGTCGGCGAGGGCCGGCGCTCGCTCGCGCTGTCGCTGAGCTTCCGGGCGCTCGACCGAACGCTGACAGACGAGGACATCGCGCCGGTGCGCGGGCGGATCGTGGCGGCGCTGGGCGAGATCGGGGGCGAGCTGCGTGGCTAGCGCCGGCGCACAGCCCCACACCGAGGGCGGGCCGCGGGTGATCGTCGCCGGGGCGACCGGCTTCGCCGGGGCGCTCGCCGCGCACCTGCTCTGGCGCCACCCGGACTTCGAGCTGGCGTCCGTCACGGGGCGCTCCGAGCAGGGCAGGCGCCTGGACGACCTGTACCCGCGCTACCGCGTGCCGCTGGTGATCGAGCAGCTGGATCTCGACCGGCTTGAGGGCGTGGACGCCGCGGTCGTTGCCTATCCGCACGCCGCCGCCGCGCCGACGGTCGGCGCGCTGCGCGGGCACGGCGTGCGCATCGTCGATCTGAGCGCCGACTTCCGCCTGCGCTCGCAGGCCACCTATGAGCTCTGGTATGGCGAGCACCCGCGCCCGGAGCTGCTGGGCGAAGCCGTCTACGGCCTGACCGAGCTGCACCGCCGGGAGATCGCAGCGGCGCCGATCGTGGCCAACCCGGGCTGCTATCCCACCGCCTCGCTGCTGGCGCTCGCGCCGCTGGCCCGCGCCGGGCTGATCGCGGACGTGGTGATCGACGCCAAGCAGGGGATCTCCGGCGCCGGCCGGGCCTTCGACGAGACCACGCACCTGTCGATGGCCGGCGAGAACATCCTCCCCTACAGGGTCGCCGCCCACCGGCACACCCCGGAGATCGAGGAGCAGCTGGCGGCGCTCGGCACGCGGCTGAACGTTCAGTTCCAGGCGCACCTCGTGCCGCTGGACCAGGGCGAGCTGGTCAGCTGCTACGTGACCCCGACGCGCCCCGTGGCCGCGGCCGAGCTGGATGAGCTGTTCGCCCAGGCGTACGCGCATGAGCCGTTCGTGGAGATCGCGCACGAGCCCCCGGGCGTGCGCGAGGTGCGCGAGACCAACTTCTGCCGCATCTTCACCGCCGCCGACGAGCACACCGGGAAGGTGCTGGTGTTCTCCGCGATCGACAACCTGTGGAAGGGGACCTCCTCGCAGGCGCTGCAGAACCTCAACCTGATGTTCGGCTACCCCGAGACGCGGGGCCTGGCATGAGCGCCGCGGGGGCTCCGCCCGCCTCCTCGCTGCCGTTTTTCCGCTCGCGGTGGGTGCCCGCGCCGACGCACGTGCGCGAGCTCGGCCTGGACGCCGGGCTGCCGATGGGTTTCCGCGCCGCGGGCGTGGCCGCGGGCATCAAGGCGAGCGGCAACCCCGACGTCGGCCTGCTCGTGTGCGACGGCGAGGCGCCGGTGAGCGCCGCGCGCTTCACGGCCACGGGCACGCCGGCGGCGCCCGTGCTCCTCACACGCGAGCGCTCGCGCCTGGGCGCGCTGCGGGTGGTGCTGGCGAACTCGGGGTGCGCCAACGCGGCGACCGGGGGCAGGGGCCTGGACGACGCCGCCAAGACCCAGGGCGCCGCGGCGCTCGCCGCGGGCGTGGATCCGGCCGAGGTCGCGCTGGCCTCCACCGGCGGGATCAGCCACCTCCTGCCCGTGGACGCGATGCTCAAAGGCATCCTCCAGGCGCGCTCGGAGCTCAGCCGCGACGGCGACAGCGCCTTCCAGCAGGCGATCCAGACCACGGACGCGTTGGAGAAGCGCGCCAACCTCGAGGTCACGCTGCCCTCCGGGACCGTGCGGCTGAGCGCCCAGTGCAAGGGCGCGGGGATGATCTCCCCGCGCTTCGCCACCATGCTGTGCTTCATCGAGACCGACGCCGCGCTCGGCGCCGAGATGGCCGACCTGCTGCTCGGGGTGTGCGTCCAGCGCTCCTTCGACCGCGCCTCCGTGGACGGGCAGCTGTCCACCAACGACACCGCCATCCTGATGTGCTCGGGATCCAGCGGCGTGCGCGTCGCCGCGGAGAGCGAGGACGAGCTGCGCTTCGGCGAGGCGCTGGACGCGCTGCTGCGCGCGCTGGCGACCATGATGGTCGCCGACGGCGAGGGCGCCAGGCGCAGCGCGCGCGTGGTCGTTCGCGGCGGCAGCGTCGAGAGGGCGGAGGCGGCAGCGCGCGCCGTGGCCAACTCGCCGCTGGTGAAGGCCGCGCTGCACGGCGGGGACCCGAACTGGGGGCGGATCGTCCAGGCGGTCGGCGCCTCTCTCGCGGGCCCGCCCACCCCCGCGCCACTCGCTGTGGACATCGCCATCGAGGGCATCCAGGTCTGCTCCGCCGGGGCGGCGATCCCCTACGACGAGACCGCGCTCGCGCGGGCGGTGCAGCGCGTGGAGGTCCAATACGAGATCGCCCTCCCGGGCGAGGGCGCCGAGACCGAGGTGTTCTTCTCCGACCTCTCACACGAGTACGTGACCATCAACGCCGACTACACGACATGAGGACGATATGCGCGACGTAGGCACGCTGCTCGAGGCGCTTCCGTACATCAGGGAGTTTCACGGCAAGACGGTGGTGATCAAGTACGGGGGCGCCGCCATGGAGGACTCGCGCCTGCGCGAGGAGTTCGCGCGCGACGTGGTGCTGCTGAAGTACGTGGGCCTGAACCCGATCGTGGTCCACGGCGGCGGTCCGGAGATCACCGCCTACATGGAGCGCCTGGGCCTGCCCGTGGAGTTCGTCGGCGGCCTGCGGGTCTCAGACAGGGACACCGTGGAGGTGGCGAAGATGGTGCTGGTCGGCAAGGTCAACAAGGAGATCGTGCTGCGCCTCAGCCGCCACGGCCAGCCCGCGGTGGGGCTCTGCGGCGACGACGGCTCGCTGTTCCGCGTCGCCCGCCGCGCCGCGCCCGGGGGAGAGGACATCGGCTTCGTCGGGCGCATCGAGCGCGTCAACGTGGGCGTGATCGAGCACATCGCCAGCGACTACATCCCCGTGATCGCATCCGTCGGGGCGGACCGCGACGGCGACTCCTACAACGTCAACGCCGACGAGGCCGCCGGTGCTGTCGCCGGTGCGCTGGGCGCCTACAAGGTGGTGTTCCTCACCGACGTCGCCGGCTGGCTGGGCGAGCCCACCGACCCCGCCAGCCTGATAGGCCAGGCGACCGCCGAGCAGGTCAAGGACGCGCTGCCCGGGCTGCAGGGAGGGATGCGGCCAAAGCTTGAAGCGTGCGTGGAGGCGATCGACAACGGCGTCAGCGCCGCCCACATCCTCGACGGGCGGATCGCCCACTCGCTGCTGCTGGAGCTGTTCACCGACGCAGGGATCGGCACCAAGATCGAGGCCGCCCCATGACGACCGCACGGGCATGACGCTGTCCGAGCTTCAGCAGCTGGAGCGCTCCAGCGTGATCGCCACCTACGCGCGCCAGCCGGTCGAGTTCGTGCGCGGGGAGGGCGCCCGGCTGTGGGATGCGGAGGGCAACGAGTACCTGGACTTCCTGTGCGGGATCTCGGTGACGAGCCTCGGGCACTGTCACCCCCGCGTGGTGGAGGCGGTGCGCGAGCAGGTGGGGCGCCTGATGCACACGAGCAACCTGTTCTACACCGAGCCGGCCATGCGCCTGGCTGAGCGCCTGGCCGCCAGCAGCCTCGGCGGCAAGGTGTTCTTCTGCAACTCCGGCGCCGAGGCCAACGAGGCGGCGATCAAGCTCGTGCGCAAGGCCAAGCGCACGGGCGATGTGGTGGTCGTGCACGGCGCCTTCCACGGACGCACCTATGGAGCGCTGTCCGCCACGCCGCAGGAGTCCAAGCAGGCGCCGTTCGCGCCGCTCGTGCCCGGCTTTCGCGCCGTCGCGCCCGAGCCGCGTGCGCTCGCGCAGGCCGTTGACGGGCACACGGCCGCGGTGGTGCTCGAGCCGATCCAGGGCGAGAGCGGCGTGCATGCGCTCTCCGAGGAGCTCCTGCAGGCCGCCCGCTCCGCCTGCGACGAGCATGGCGCGGCACTGGTGTTCGATGAGATCCAGTGCGGCATGGGGCGCACGGGCACGCTGTGGGCCTACGAGCAGACCGGCGTCACCCCCGACGCGATCACGCTCGCCAAGGCCCTCGGCGGCGGGCTGCCGATCGGCGCGCTGGTCACCGGCCTCCGGCTGGGCGATGTCCTGCAGCCCGGCGACCACGGCTCCACCTTCGCCGGCGGGCCGGTGGTCGCGGCGGCCGCGCTGGCGGCGCTCGAGCTGACAGACGACCCCGGGCTGCTGGCGGGCGTGCGCGAGCACGGCGCAATGCTCGCCGAGGGCCTGGAGCGCCTGCCGCACGTGGTCTCCGTGCGCGGGCGCGGGCTGATGCTCGCCTGCGAGCTCGACGTGGAGGCGCCCGCGGTCGTTCGCCGCGCGCTGCTGGAGCAGCGCCTGGTCCTCAACGCCACCGGGCCCACCACGCTGCGCCTGCTGCCGCCGCTGACGATCGGCGCGCAGGACATCGACGAGGCGCTGCGGCGCCTGCGCGCCGCGCTGGAGGGCTGAGCGGGTGTCGCGCGAGCTGCCGGGCGGCTTCGAGCTCGACGACGATCGCGGCCGCATCGATCTGGACGCCGTCCACGCGTTCATCAGCGGCGAGTCCTACTGGGGCCGGGGACGATCGCGCGAGCTGACCGAGCGCGCCATCCGCGGGTCCACGCGCGTGGTCGGCCTCTACCGCGGCGACCGATCAGAGATCGGCCAGCAGGTTGGCTTCGCGCGCGCGGTCTCCGACGGCGCGATCGTCGGCTACCTGGCCGACGTGTACGTGCTCGCCGCATATCGCGGCCGCGGCCTCGGCCTGGAGCTGGTGCGCGAGATCGTCGAGCGGAGCTCTGACTGGAAGGTGCGCTGGCTGCTGCACACAGCCGACGCCCAGGCCCTGTATTCCAAGCTCGGCTTCAGCGACGCGCCGCCGCCCTTTACGCTGATGGAACGCGCGCGCGGCTACGATTCCAGCCCGTGAGCCGCGAGCACCAGATTCCCGACGCCAGGACCGCCTCCTACGAGGCCGACCCCGAGCACGTCCACCGCGTCCTGCTTCTCTACTCCGGCGGCCTGGACACCAGCGTGATGCTGAAGTGGATCCAGGACTCCTACCGGGCGGAGGTCGTCTGCCTGACCGTCAACCTGGGCCAGCCCGGCGAGGACTACGAGGTCATCAAGGGCAAGGCCATGCAGCTCGGCGCGCTCGACTGCCACGTGGTGGACGCCAGGGAGGAGTTCGCCCGCGAGTACCTCGCCCCGGCCATCAAGGCCAACGCGCTCTACGGCGGCGGCTATCCGCTGTTCACGGCGCTCGGGCGTCCGCTGATCGCAAAGCTCGCCGTCGAGTACGCGCGCAGCGCCGGCTGCGACACCGTCGCCCACGGCTGCACCGGCAAGGGCAACGACCAGGTGCGCATCGAGGCCACCGTCGCCACGCTCGCCCCCGAGCTGAGGGTGATCGCGCCCGTGCGCTCCTGGCAGATGGGCCGCGAGGAGGAGATCGCCTACGCGCGCGAGCACGGCATCCCGGTCAAGGGCGGCACGGAGGCGGCGCCGTACTCGATCGACGACAACCTGTGGGGGCGCTCCTCGGAGGGCCGCTGGATCGAGGACCTCGACCACGCCCCCGAGGACGACGTCTTCCAGCTGATCACCCGCCCCGAGGACGCGCCCGAGGAGGCAGAGCAGGTCGAGCTGCGCTTCGAGCGCGGCACGCCCGTGGCGCTGAACGGGCAGACGCTCGGGCTGGTCGAGCTGATCGAAGCGGCCGCCGAGATCGCCGCCAGGCACGGGGTCGGCATCGTCGACCACATCGAGGACCGGATCGTCGGGCTGAAGGTGCGCGACATCTACGAGGCGCCCGCCGCCGCGCTGATCCTGCCCGCCCATCAGGAGCTGGAGCGCCTCGTCTGCACCATCCACCAGAACCAGTTCAAGCCCCAGCTCGATCGCCAGTGGGCCTACCTCGTCTACGCGGGGCTGTGGTGGGAGCCGCTGCGCAGCGACCTGGACGCCTACATGGAGCAGGTGAGCGAGCGCGTCACCGGGACCATCGCCCTCAAGCTCTACAAGGGCCACGCGCGCGTGGTCACGCGCTCCTCGCCCAACGCCGTCTACGACGCCAGCCTCGCCTCCTTCGCCGAGTCCGGCGGCCTGTTCTCGCAGACGGCCTCGCCCGGGTTCATCGAGCTGTTCTCGCTGCAGTCGCGCATGGCCTGGCGCCTGCACAACCAGTGAGCGGGGCGGCTAGCATGGGAGCGATGAGCGCCACCGGCTACAAGCTTCTCGGCTACGCGGTCTGGCGCGGGGGCAAGTGGTATCTGCGCCGGCGGCTGCCGTCCTCGCGCTCGTTCGCCCTGTTCGCTCTGGGCGCCGCCGGCGTGCTGGGCGCAGTGGTCGTGGTCAACCGGCGCCTGGCCGGCTGAGCCCCGCTTCCGCGCCCGCGTCGACTCGTCCGGCGCTCCCCTTATTTTACCGGGCAAGGTGATGGCCGAGGGAAACGAGACGCCGGGCGGCGAGTCCGCCCCAGCGGGGCGCAGGAGCGAGGGCGACCTGTTCTCAGAACGCCGCGCCCGCCGCGCCGCCGAGAGCGGCGAGGTGGCCCTGACACGGCGCGCCGAGGCCGCCGAAGCAACCGTCCAGACGCTCGAACGCCACGTCTCGAGTCTCCAGCAGCGCCTGCGCGAGGCCGAGGACGAGCAGGCCCGGATGGCCGAGCTGATCGACGCGGAGAAGGCAGCTGCGCTCGAGCGCGAGCACGAGCTGCGCCGCGTCAAGCAGCGCGAGTACGCCGAGCAGCAGCTGCGAGTCGAGGCCGAGGAGCGCCTCACCGGCCTCGACCGCGAAAGCCACGCCGAGAGCGAGCAGCTGAGCCGTCGCCTGAGCGCCAGCGAGGACGACACGCGCGAGCTGGCCGGGCGCCTGGAGAGCCTGCAGCGCCAGCTGGCCGAGGCCGAGCAGGCGGCAGCCGCCGAGCGCGCCGCCTTGCGCCGCGCCGAGCACGAGCTGCAGGCGCGCCTGCGCGATCTGGAGGCCCGCGCCGTGCAGATGCAGCACGGACTCGAGTCCGAGCGGTCCGCCCGCGAGCGCACCGAGGGCCTGCTGGAGGGCATGCGCCTGGGCCACATCCACATGACGGGGCTCCTCGGCGACATGAAGGCGCTGGTGGCGCGCCTGAGCGCCGAGCGTGCGCAGGGCCCGCCCGCGGCCTCGCCCGCCGCTGCGCCCCAGGCCACAGCCGCTGCCGGCCTGCCCGAGCCGCTCCAGCCCGCGTGGGACGCCTCCGCGGTGGCCCGTG
>DAINPC010000037.1:10842-13498 GCA_036743695.1 Solirubrobacteraceae bacterium
GCCGGCCTGCCCGAGCCGCTCCAGCCCGCGTGGGACGCCTCCGCGGTGGCCCGTGGAGCTCAGCCGACCGAGCCCCGCGGAGCCGAGATGGCGCAGGCGCTGGCTGCCGCCGTGGAGCGGCTGCGCGCCCGCGCCGAGGCGGCTCCCCCGCCCGAGGTGAGACCCGCGGCGCCACCGGTCGTGCGCGCGCCGCACAGGCACAGCATGTCGCTGATAACACGCTGGCGCATTCGGCGCAAACAGCGGCGGAGCCGCTGAGCGCCATCCGCCCGGGCGCCTAGCATGCAGTCCACGTGAGCACGCCCTCCTGCGCACATCTCCACGTGCACTCCGAGTATTCGCTGCTCGACGGTGCATGCAAGATCGACGCCCTGGCCGCGCGCGCCGCGGAGTTCGGGCAGCCCGCCCTCGGCCTTACCGACCACGGCGTCATGAACGGCGCGGTCGAGCTCTACAAGGCGTGCAAGACCCGCGGCGTCAAGCCGATCGTCGGCTGCGAGATCTACCTGGTGGACGACCACGCGGCCCGCTCCTCCGGGCGCACGGAGCGCAACCACCTGACGCTGCTGGCCGCCGACGACGCCGGCTATCGCAACCTCGTCAAGCTGTCCTCCGCCGGCTTCCTGGAAGGTCTCCAGCGGGGCAAGCCCACCGTGGACCTCGCCCAGGTGGAGCGCTACTCCCAGGGCGTGATCGCGCTAACCGGCTGCCTGGCCTCGCGCTTCTGCCAGCGGCTGCTCGACGACCGCCGCCAGGACGCGCGCGCGCACGCCGACGACCTGCTGCGAGTGTTCGGCAAGGAGAACGTCTACTTCGAGGTGCAGAAGAACGGGCTGGCGCCCCAGGAGAAGTGCAACGAGGGCATCGTCCAGATCGCCAAAGAGGTAGGCGGCAGCCTGGTGGGCACCGGCGACGTGCACTATCTGCGCCGCCAGGACTATGAGCACCACACGGCGCTGCTGTGCGTGCAGACCAAGAGCACCATCGCCGCCCCCAAGCTGACGTTCGACACCAACGAGTTCTACCTGCGCGACAGCGGCGAAATGCACGCAGCCTTCGCCGAGTGGCCCGAGGCGATCGCCAGCACGCTCGAGATCGCCGAGCGCTGCTCCGTCGAGCTGGAGCTGGGCAAGCAGCTGATCCCCAGCTTCCAGACGCCCGACGGGCGCTCCGAGCGCGAGTACCTGCGCGAGCGCGTGCAGCAGGGGCTGCGCCTGCGCTACGGCGACCCGCCGCCCGCCGCCGCGGTGGAGCGCATGGAGACCGAGCTTGACGTGATCGACCGGATGGGCTTCAACGCCTACTTCCTGATCGTCTGGGACTTCGTCAAGTTCGCCAAGGAGAACGGCATCGCCGTCGGTCCCGGCCGTGGCTCCGCCGCGGGGTCGATCGTGTCCTACTGCCTGGCCATCACCGACGTCGACCCGCTGCGCTACGACCTGCTGTTCGAGCGCTTCCTCAATCCCGAGCGCGTGTCCATGCCGGACATCGACATCGACTTCTCCGTGCGCGGACGTGAGCGGGTGATGCGCTACGTGACCGAGAAGTACGGGCGCGAGTCCGTCGCGCAGATCGTCACCTTCGGCAAGATGTTCCCGCGCGCCGCCACCCGCGACGCGGCGCGGGTGCTGGGCTATGACTACGGCGCCGGCGATCGCCTCGCGAAGCTGATCCCCGACCCGATCATGGGCCGCTCGCCCTCCTTCGAGGACTGCATGAAGCCCGGCCAGCCGCTGCGCAAGGCCTGCGACGAGGACCCCACCGCCAAGCAGATCGTCGATGTGGCGCAGGGCCTGGAGGGGATCGTGCGCAACTCCTCCATTCACGCCGCCGCCGTCGTGATCGCCGATCGGCCGCTGACGGACATCGTGCCGCTGCAGCTCGCCGACGCCGGCACCGATGAGAACGGCGAGCGCGTGTTCCGCACCGTCACCCAGTTCTCGATGAAGCCCATAGAGGAAATCGGCATCCTCAAGATGGACTTCCTCGGGCTGCGCAACCTCGACGTGATCGAGGACGCCCTGGACATCATCGAGCGCTCCAGCCGGGGTGCCGACGGCGAGGCCGTTGGCCGTCCGGACATGACCACGCTGCCGCTGGACGACCAGCGGACCTATGAGATGCTCGCGCGCGGCGACTCCACCGGCGTGTTCCAGTTCGAGTCCGAGGGCATGCGCGAGGCGCTGAAGAAGGTGCGCCCCGACGAGTTCAACGACCTCGTCGCGCTCGTCGCGCTTTACCGGCCGGGAGCCATGGATCAGATTCCCGTGTATGCCAGGGGCAAGCGCAGCCCCGAGGCGATCTCCTACCCCGACGAGCGCCTGCGGGAGATCCTCGAGTCCTCCAAGGGGGTGATCCTCTACCAGGAGCAGGCCATGCAGATCTCCAAGGAGCTCGCCGGATTCTCCGGGGCCAAGGCCGACGACCTGCGCAAGGCCATCGGCAAGAAGAACCGTGGGGCGATGGCCGCGCTGAAGCCCGAGTTCGTGGAGGGCTGCCGCGCCTCGGGCACCCGCCCGGAGGTGATCGAGTTCCTGTGGCAGACCAACGAGAAGTCGGCCGACTACTCGTTCAACAAGAGCCACGCCGCGTGCTACGGGCTGATCGCCTACCGGACCGCCTGGCTGAAGGCCAACTACCCAGCCGAGTACATGGC
>DAINPC010000038.1:0-13462 GCA_036743695.1 Solirubrobacteraceae bacterium
GCGGCCTACAACGTCAGCGGCGAGTATGCGATGGTCAAGGCCGCCGCCGCCGCCGGCTACATCGACGAGCGGGCGGCGGTGCTGGAGATCCTCACCTCCCTGCGCCGCGCGGGCGCCGACACGATCGTCTCCTACCACGCAAAGGACGCAGCCGGATGGCTAGCAGAACAGACCTGATCAGCGACAGCGCCGACGCGCAGCGAGCGAGCGCTGAGGAGCGCGCGAGCGCGGACCAACAGCGCGCCGGCGCCGCCATCGGGCGGGCGGGCCCTGGGCGGGCGGGCCCCAAGACCAGAAGCCGCAAGGACGGCGCGGCGGTGCCGCTTGACGACGTCGACCGCAGGCTGCTGAACCTGATGCAGGGGAGCTTCCCGATCGCGCCCAGGCCCTACCTGCGCGTGGCCGAGCTGGGCGGCGTGGAGGAGTCCGAGGTGATGAGCCGCGTCCAGCGCCTGCTGGACAAGCGCATCATCCGCCAGGTGACGCCGATCTTCGACACGCGCGCGCTCGGCTACTCCTCGATGCTGGTGGCCGCCAAGGTGGACCCCGAGCACCCGCACAGAGCGGCGCAGGTGATCAACGAACACCCCGGCGTCTCCCACAACTACCTGCGCAACCACGAGTTCAACCTGTGGTTCACGATCGCCACCGAGCCGGACTCCAAGCTCGGCCTGGATGGCACGCTCGAGGTGCTGGCCCGCGAGTCCGGCGCGGCGTCGCTGCGCCAGCTGCCGACGCTGAGGCTGTTCAAGATCCGCATGGACCTGGAGATGGAGGGCGACACCAAGGCGCTGTCCAGCGCCGCCGAGGTCAAGGAGCCGATCGAGCTCGACCCCCAGCCCTACGACGATTCGGACATCGCCGCGATCCGCGCGCTGCAGGGCGACATGCCCGTGATCGAGGAGCCCTACGCGCCCGCAGCCGCCGAGCTGGGGCTCTCGCAGGAGCGCTTTCTCGACCACCTGGCGGGGATGCAGGAGCGTGGGCTGCTGCGCCGCGTGGCGGCGATCCTCTACCACCGTCGCGCCGGCTTCTCCGCCAACGGCATGGGCGTGTGGAAGGTGCCAGACGAGCAGATCTTCGACCTGGGCTGCCGGATGGCCGCGTTCCGCGGCGTCTCGCACTGCTACCAGCGGCCCACCTACGAGGACTGGCCATACTCCGTCTTCACGATGGCCCACGGCCGCTCCAAGGAGGAGTGCGACGCGGTGCTGGACGCGATTGCAGAGCAGACGGGCATCCACGAGCGCGCCACGCTCTACTCCTCCACCGAGTTCAAGAAGATCCGCCTCACCTACTTCACCGAGGACTTCAAGAACTGGGAGAGCAGGCACGCCTGAGCGTGGGCTCGTGACGGCGCAGCTCACCGACACGCGCTCGGCGGAGCTCTACCGGCGCGCCCTGCTGAGGATCCCCGGCGGCGTCAACTCGCCCGTGCGGGCGATGCGCTCGATCGGACGCGATCCGATCTTCATCGACCGCGGCGAGGGCGCGGAGTTGATTGACGTGGACGGCAACCGCTACGTGGACTACGTGTGCTCGTGGGGGCCTCTGATCCACGGGCACGCCCATGCGCACGTGCTCGACGCGATCGCCGCGGCGGCCGCCAGGGGCACGAGCTTCGGCGCGCCCACTCCCGGCGAGGTCGAGCTCGCGGAGGAGGTCGCGCGGCGGATGGAGGGCGTGGAGATGCTGCGCATGACCTCCTCGGGGACCGAGGCGTCGATGACCGCCATCCGCCTGGCACGCGCCGCGACCGGCCGTGAGCGGGTGCTCAAGTTCGCCGGCGCCTACCACGGCCACGTGGACGGGCTGCTGGCACAGGCGGGCTCCGGCCTGGCCACGCAGGCGCTGCCAGCCAGCCCGGGGGTGCCCGCGAGCGCGGCCGCCGCCACGATCGTGGTGGCATGGAACGACCCCGACGCGGTGATCGCGGCCACCGACGGGGAGCCTCTGGCGGCGATCATCGCCGAGCCGCTGCCCGCCAACATGGGCCTCGTCCCACCGCGCGAGGGGTTCCTGGAGCTACTGCGCGAGCGGGCGCGGGCGACCGGCGCGCTGCTGGTCCTGGACGAGGTGATCAGCGGCTTTCGCGTCGCGCGCGGCGGCGCGCAGGAACTGGCCGGCGTGCGGGGTGACCTGACGATCATGGGCAAGGTCATCGGCGGAGGACTGCCCGCCGCCGCGGTCGGCGGACGGGCGGATCTGATGCGCATGCTCGCCCCCTCCGGCGAGGTCTATCAGGCGGGAACGCTGTCGGGAAACCCGCTCGCCGTGGCCGCCGGGCTGGCGACGTTGGAGCTGCTCGACGAGACCGCCTATCCACGTCTGGCGGCCGTCACAGAACAGCTCGCCGACGGGCTGCGCACAGCGGCCGGCGACTATCCCGTGCAGCTCGTCAGTGCGCCCGGACTGGTGACGGTGTTCTTCAGCGAGCGCCCGATCAACTGCTTCGCAGACGCCCAGAGCTGTGACCTCGACGCCCACGCGCGCTGGTGTCGGGAGCTGCTCGCGCGCGGCGTGTACCCGCCGCCCTCGCAGTTCGAGGCGTGGTTCCCGTCGCTGGCGCACACCCCCGAGCAGGTCGAGCGCACGCTGACGGCCGCCGCGGACGCCTTTGCCTGCCTGCCCGACCCCGGGGCGCGCGGATGAGCGCCGCCGCCACACGGCCCGCGGTGGCGGACGGCCTGGAGCGACTGAGGCGACTGCTGCACGAGCAGGGAGGCTTGATGGCGACGCTGGTCTCACCCGCCCCCCGCTGCCAGCCACCTCCCGAGCCGGCGGCCGCTCCCAGCCCTCAGCCCGCCGCCACGCCGGGCCCAGAGCCAGCCGCCACGCCCGGCCCCGCGCTCGCGGCCACGCCGAGCCCGGCGGCCCTCGCTGCGGAGGGCCCGCGCGCGGCCGGCAGGCGCGAGGAGTACGAGCTGCTGGTGGAGGCGATCTACGAGGGCTATCTGCTGCACTACGGCGCACCCCGCGTCGTGCACGTGCCCGAGGCAGACCTCGGGCTGCTGGCGGGCGATCAGCTCTACGCGATCGGCCTGGCGCGCGTGGTGGCGCTGGGCGACACGATCGCGGTGGCGGAGCTGGCGGACACGATCACGCTGAGCGCGCTCGCCCAGGGCGCGGGCGATGGGGCGCTGGCCGACGCCGTGTGGAGCGCGGGCGCACGCGCAGTCGGCTGGGGACCGAGCGACGCGCACAGGCGCGCCAAGGATCTCGTCTGCGCGGGGGCCCCCGAGGCGATCGAGGCGATGCGCACAAGCGCTGCGGCGGCCCCAGCGTCGCCCTGAATCGCGCCTCGATATTGTTAGCGCCGGTGTCAGACAAACGCGCGAAACACAAGTCCAAGCTCACGCTCGACCGCCAGATCCCCGGAGCCTTCGAGGGTGAGACGGTCACGCGGCGACGGTTCATGACCGGCACCGCCCACACGACGGGCGCGATCGCGGCGAGCGCCTTCGCGCTGCCGGCCCTGGGCTTTGCGATCGGGCCGATCTTCAAAGGCACGCCTCAACACTGGGAACCCGTGGGCACCGAGGGCTCGTTCTCCGACACCAACTACATCCCCGTCGTGTTGACCGTCGCCCCGAACATCGGCGAGGCGGGCAAGACGACTGTGTACGTGCGTAGGTTCAACCGCGAAATCGACACCGACGCCTACGACCGCAGCACGCCTTACATCGCCATCTCCAGCCGCTGCGCGCACCTCGGCTGCCCCGTGCGCTGGGTGGACGCGGCGGAGCGCTTCATCTGCCCCTGCCACGGCGGCGTCTACGATCTGCTCGGCCGCCGCGTCGGCGGACCCCCGGTACGCCCGCTCGACCGCTTCTACACGCGCGTCTCCGGCGAAAGCGTCGAAGTGGGCCCGCGCTTCAGCGTCAACAGCGAGCTGCGCCGCTTCTCCCCGCGCGACCCCGGCGAGCCGCTGGACGGCATCGGGCAGTACCTCTACCCCTCGCGCCCGGGCGCACAGAAACTCTAAGCGCCGCGCGGACCAGCGATCCACATGCCCAAGCTCCCCAAGCTTCCCGCCCCACCGCTCCCCGCCGCGCTGCAGGAGCCGCCTCCACGTCCCGGCGAGTCGGGCGGCGACGGCGGACCGCTGGAGGCCGCCCAGAAGGCGGGGGTCACGGTCGTCGACTGGGTTGACGAGCGCACCTCGCTGAGCGGCGCGGCCCGCTGGATGATGTTCCGCAAGGTGCCCAAGGGCACCAACTGGTTCTACACGCTCGGCTCGGCCACCATGTTCGCCTTCCTCTCCCAGGCCGTCACGGGCGTGTTCCTGGCGATGTATTACCGGCCCGACCCGGCCGGCGGGGCCTACGAATCGATCCGCTACGTCACCAACGACGTCTTCCTCGGCCAGTTCGTGCGCGGGATGCACAAGTGGGGATCGAGCGTGATGGTGATCCTGGTGTTCCTGCACATGGGGCGCACGTTCTTCTTCGGCGCCTACAAGTACCCGCGCGAGCTCAACTGGGTGATCGGCGTGGTGCTGCTGATCCTGACGATGACGATGTCGTTCACCGGCTACCTGCTGCCGTTCGACCAGCGCGCCTACTGGGCGACGATCGTGGGCGTCAACATCAACGGCACCGGCCCGCTGATCGGCCCCTACCTCAGCGACTTCCTGCGCGGAGGCTCCGAATTCGGGGCAACCACGCTGTCGCGCTTCTATGCGATCCACATGCTGCTCGTCCCCGGGCTGCTGGCCGCACTGATCGGCGCGCACCTCTATCTGGTGGCCAAGCTGGGCACCACGGCGCCGCCGTGGCAGAAAGCCGAGAAGCGCTCAGAGCTGCGCGAGGCGGAGGTATAGGCCGGGTGCGCGCACGAGCAGCAGGCCGCGACCCCCGATCCGGCGGGGTCGCGCGATGAATCAGCGCGAGAAGGAGGAGTACCTCCGCGACTACGCGATCCTGAAGGCCCAGGGCAAGCCGTTCTTCCCCTACGCCGTGGCCAAGGACGGCGCGATGGCTGTGGTGGTGATGGCGGTGATCATCGCCATGTCGCTCGTCCTCGGCGCCGAGCTCGGCCCCAAGGCCAACCCGACGACCACCACCTACGTGCCACGACCGGAGTGGTACTTCTTCTTCCTGTTCGAGGTCCTGAGGGTGATCAAGCCGCCGAGCCTGGTGGGGCTGGCGACGATCGGCGTGCCGACCCTGGGTATGATCATGCTGTTCCTGCTGCCCTTCTACGACCGTGGCCCCGAGCGCCGTCCCGAGCGGCGCCCGATCGCGACCATCACCGGGATCGCCGTGATCGCGGCGATGGCCTTCCTCACCTATGAGGGCGCCAACGCGGGCTCGCCCACGGCGATCGAAATGTCCACGCCGCCCACCGCGGTGCGCGCGGGCGGCAGCTCGCTCGCGGAATACGAAGCGGGCAAGAAGGTGGTCGCCCAGTCGGGCTGCCTTGCGTGCCACAAGATCGGCGAGAACGGCAACGCCGGGCCAGGACCCGACCTGACGCACATCGCCTCGCGGCTCCCGCGCCAGGGGATAGCGCGCACGCTCGTGAACCCGACCGCGCCGATGCCGTCGTTCAAGAACCTGCCGCCGAAGAAGTTCACAGCGATCGTCAATTTCCTCTCGCAGCTCAAGTAGCCGGGCCGTGCCCGCTCGCCAGGGAGCCGGCGCCGGAAAGCTGCAGGCGGGACAGGTGCGCGCGATGTTCGACCGTATCGCCGGCGTGTATGACCCCCTGAACACCGCCATGACCGCCGGCCTGCACCACCGCTGGCGCGAGCGCGCAGCCGATCTGGCGGCGGTCGGCGCGGGCAGCCGCGTGCTGGACGTGGCCACGGGCACCGGCGACATGGCGATCGAGCTGGCCCGCCGCGTCGGGCCGAACGGCGAGGTGGTCGGCAGCGACTTCTCCGAGGGCATGCTCGATCGCGCCCGCGCCAAGGCGGCCGGCGCGGACGCCCGCAACGTGCGCCCGCGCTTCGAATGGGCCGACGCCATGAGGCTGCCCTATGGCGACGGCACCTTCGACGCGGCCACTGTCGGCTTCGGCGCCCGCAACTTCGAGGACCTCGGGCGCGGTCTCGCCGAGATGGCCCGGGTGGTGCGTCCCGGAGGACGGGTGGTGGTGCTGGAGATCACCAACCCCACCCGCGCACCGCTGTCCGTCTTCTACGGCCTGTGGTTCGACCGCGCGATCCCCGTGCTCGGGCGGCTCGCGGGCGCTGTAGGCGCACTGGCGGCGCGCGTACGCGGCGCGGACTCCCAGCCCACGATCGCCGATGCGTACACCTATCTGCCCAACTCCGTCAAGCGCTTCCCCACCCCGGCGCTGCTCGCCGCGGAGATGGAGCGCGCGGGGCTGACGGACATCCGCTATCTGATCACCGCGGGGGGGATCGTCGCCATCCACGCCGGCACGGTGGCGGTGCAGCGGGCATCATGAGCCCGGTGGGCAGCGCGACTGCAAGCGGCTCCGCGGCGGATTTGGACGGGCTCGACGCGATCATGCGCCGCGGCGGCGTGGGGCTGCGCGAACGGATGGTGCGTACCGAGCGCCATCTCGAGCAGGTCACCGCCGGAGCCGGCGCGCCGCTCGCCTCCCACGCCAACGCCACCGTGGTCGCCGGCGGAAAGCGGCTGCGTCCGCTGCTGGTCGTTCTGGCGGCCGAGTCCGCAGGCGGGCCGCCCGAGACGCCCGATGGCGAGGAGCGGCTGGTGCGCGCTGCCGTGGCGGTCGAGCTGGTGCACTCGGCCACGCTCGTCCACGACGACCTGATCGACGGCGCCCAGCTGCGCCGGGGGCGCCCCACGGTCGCTGCGGTCGCCGGTCGCCAGGTGGCGGTTGCGACCGGTGACCTGCTGTTCTCGCGGGCGTTCGCCGAGCTGGCGCGCAACGAGGACCCCGCCCAGCTTCGCGCGCTCTCGGAAGCCAGCTCGGCGCTGGCCCAGGGCGAGCTGCTCCAGCGCGAGGACGCCTACGCCGCCCACGTGGCCGTTGAGCGCTATCTGCGGCGCTGCGAGCTGAAGACCGCCGCCCTGTTCGAGGCGGCCTGCCGGCTGGGCGCCCTGACCGCGCTGCAGGGCTCCAGCGCCCTCGCGGACGCGCTCGGCGCGTTCGCGCGGCGCATCGGCCTGGCCTTCCAGATGCTCGACGACGTGCTCGACGTGTCCGGTCCGGTCGAGCGCACGGGCAAGTCGCGCGGCACGGACCTGCTCGACGGCACGGTCACGCTGCCGCTCATCCTCGCGCGCGAACGCGAGCCGGAGCTGGCGGCGTTCGATCTGGCATCGCTCAGCGGGGCGGGCGGGCACCAAAGAGCCGAGGCGCTGTGCGAGCGGATCGCCGCGACGGGCGCGCTGGACGAGGCCAGAGAGCAGGCGCTGGCGGTCGTGGCCGAGGCCAAGGCGGCGCTTCCGGCGGTCCTTCCCGAGGGACGCTCCGCGCTGCTGGAGCTCGTGGCCGACGCGGTCGTGGAGCGCTATCGCTGAGCGCTAGAAGTCGGCGGGGATGATCAGGTCGGCCTCCAGCGCACGCACGAAGAACTCGATTTCCTCGGACATGTTGGCGTGCGTCATGCGCCTCAGGTCGCCCAGCAGCGCGCTCGAGCCCCGGTCGAGCTCGTCGTCCAGGCGCTCCACGGCCGTCTGCTCGAAGACGCCCTCGCGCCTGGACTCGCACTCCGGGCAGCGCAGGATCACGCGCCAGTGCCGGGCGCCCTCCTCGGACCAGTCGAGCGGGTAGACCAGCTCGCCGGAGCAGTGGAAGCAGAGGTGCAGCTGGTCAGGTGCGCAGGCGCCGTCGGCACGGCTCTGCTCGCCGTAGACGACCTCGATCCGTTCGCCGCCGGGCAGCGGCGGGCTGTGCTCGATGTGGGGGTCGTTCTCGGAGTCCATGCTTGTCTTAGTCGTCATCGACGCGCGGAGGCGGCGCCTTTAGCACCGCCGCGCCGCGCACCCCTGATTCTCGCTGCGGCTTATCACCCATTCGAGCAGCGGAGCTCTCCGCGGCGCTGGCGCGTGCGCGAGCCGCGCATCGGGGGGCACGCCCGCGCGGTGGTAGGTTCAGCGGACCCATGGTCCGCGCGATCCGCACGATCGACCACGAGGAGCGGCTCAGCCTCGTGGACCATCTCGATGAGCTGCGGGCCCGCCTGATCGTCAGCGGAGCCGTGCTCGCGGTCGTCTTCGGCGTCTGCCTGTGGCAGAACCACACGCTGCTGGAAATCGTCAACGAACCGCTCAAGACGCAGACCAAGAAGCAGGTCGAAAAGGGGCAGGGAACGGTCGGGCAGGCGGTCCTGGCGCAGAAAGGCGTGTTGAGGATCGCCGGCGACACGGCGGCCGCGCTGGGCGTCCTGGTGGCGCCCGGCAGCGGCGTCTCCGCGCACGCGCGCGCCCAGCTCCTGCCGCTGCTCGCCACGCTCGAGACAGATGCCGGCAAGCTCCCGCGCAAGTCTCCCGGAGACAACCCGGTGACGCTCGGCGTGGGCGAGCCGTTCACGACGACGATCACCGTCACCCTCTACTTCGCGCTGATCATCTCGCTGCCCGTGATCCTGTACGAGCTCTATGGGTTCATCATGCCCGCGCTCAGCCCCAGTGAGAGACGCGCGGCGGCGCCGCTGCTGAGCGCGGTGCCGTTCCTGTTCGCGGCCGGGGTGCTGTTCGGGTATTTCGTGGTGCTGCCCGCGGCGGTGCGCTTCTTCGTGAACTTCAACTCCAGCGAGTTCAACGTGCTCGTCCAGGCGAGCCAGTTCTACGGCTTCGCAGCAACCGTGCTGCTGGCCATGGGGCTCGTCTTCCAGGTCCCCGTGCTGATCCTGGGAGCCGCGCGCCTCGGACTGGTCACGCCGCGGCAGCTGCGCAAGAACCGCCGCTACGCGGTCCTGGCGTGCGCGGCGGTGGCGGCGCTGCTTCCCGGCGACGCCGTCACGCTCGTGCTGGAGACGGTGCCGCTGTACGTGCTGTATGAGGCGAGTATCCTGTTGGCATCCTTCGTCGTGCGCGCGGAGCGCCGCAAGGGCGATGAGCAGAGCGCCGAGACCGAGGGCGACCGGCGTTCCCCCGAGCACCCCCCGCCACCACAGGACGACCCGCCGGAGCCAACCGTGCAGCAGATAATCGACCACGTAGACCGAGGACTGTCGGACTGATGCTGTTCGATCTCAGAGGACGCGGCCGACGCCGCACGGTCCGCGTGATCTACGTCAGCTTGGCGCTGTTGATGGGCGTGGGGCTGGTCGGCTTCGGTATCGGCGGCGGGCTGGGCGGCGGCGGGCTGCTGAACGCGGCCAGCAACAACGAAGGCGCGAACAGCGCCAGCTTCGCCAACCAGATCAAGAAGTACGGCAAGATCACCAAGCAGCAGCCGAGCAACGTGCAGGCATGGGAAAAGCTGACCGAAGCGCTGCTGCACGAAGCGGGTGGCGAAGCGTACGTGACCAGCGCTGGGGCGGTGACGGGCAAGGGCAAGGAACTGTTCTCGCGGGCAGATCAGGCCTGGATCAGCTATCTCGCCCTGAGCCCCCCGACCCCGAGCGCCAAGCTGGCTCAGCTGGTGCTGCCGATCTACGCGCCCGGTGCTCTCAACCGGCCGTCCCAGGCGGTGCAGGTCCTGCAGATCGTGGTGGCCGCCAAACCCACCAGCGTCTCGCGCTACGCGGAACTGGCCCAGTACGCCTACCTGGCCAAGAACGTCCGCGTCGGCGACCTGGCCGCCGCCAGGGCCGTCAGCCTCGCCCCGTCCACCGGGCGCGCGCGCCTGAAGAGCGAGCTGGCCGAAGCCAAGAAGAACCCGGGCGGCGAAAAGACGTACACGACCACGACCAACGGCAAGACGTACACGGGCAAGCTTGGCAGTGGCGGAACGCTCACGGGCACTCAGGCGACGACCACGCCCGCCCCCGCCCCCAAGACCACGAGCACCACGAAGAAATAGCCGCGAGGCGCGCGCCATGGAGGGGGCATCCGGGAGCATTCCCCGCCACCGGTCCGGCGCCGGGGACGGCCAGGATGCTCCGCGCTACACCGCGCGCCTGCTGATCGGCTGCCCGGACCGACCGGGGATCGTGGCGGCCGTGTCGGGCTTCCTGTTCGAGCGGGGCGCCAACATCGTCGACTCCCACCAGCACTCCTCGGATCCCAGCGGCGGCAGGTTCTTCCTGCGCACCGAGTTCTTCCTCGACGGGCCCGTCGATCGGGAGGGCTTCCAGGAGAGCTTCGACGCGGAGGTCGCACGGCGCCTTGACATGGACTGGGAGATCCGCTGGTGGGGGCAGCGCCGGCGTCTGGCGATCCTGGTCTCCCGCCACGACCACTGCCTGCTCGACCTCCTGTGGCGCGCACGCCGAGGCGAGCTCGACGCGGAGATCGTGAGCGTGATCTCAAACCACCCTGACCTCGAAGGCGAAACCGCCGCTGCGGGCGTCCCCTTCCGGCACGTCCCCGTCGAACGCGCCGGCAAGCCCAGGGCCGAGGAGGAGATGCTCCGGCTGCTCACCGGCAGGGCGGAGCTGCTGGTGCTGGCCCGCTACATGCAGGTCCTCAGCAGCGGCTTCCTGGAGCGGCTGGGAATGCCGGTCATCAACATCCACCACTCCTTCCTGCCCGCGTTCGCCGGCGCCGACCCGTACCGTCGTGCCCGCGAGCGCGGGGTCAAGCTGATCGGCGCCACCGCCCACTACGTCACCGAGCAGCTCGACGACGGACCGATCATCGATCAGGACGTAGTGCGCGTCGATCATCGCCAGGGCGCCAGGGACCTCGAGCGGGTCGGACGCGACGTCGAGCGGATGGTGCTCGCGCGCGCCGTCTCGCTGCATCTGGACGATCGCGTGATCGTCGACGGTCGGCGCACCGTTGTCTTCTGAAGCAGCGTCCGCAGCGGCCGCTTGGATAGAATTCAGCGTCGAGCCGGCCGATCTCGCCGGCGCCCGCACGGGCCGTTAGCTCAACCGGCAGAGCAGGGGCCTCTTAAGCCCAAGGTTCCGGGTTCGATTCCCGGACGGCCCACTCCTGGAAATACCTGCAAATCGGCCTGCTTCTGGTCGAATCGGATGTGCCGATGTGGGACGCAAGCGTCGGTGGGTACCGTCCGTGGGTACCACTTAGCGTCCCTGGCCGGCACTTTCGGCGTCATCGTCGAGGAGCAGGGCCTCGATTCTCGGCCGGACCTAGATCCGTCTGCGGCCCACCTTCCTTGACGGGACGATGCCCCTCCGCGCCCAGTCCTCGACGGTCGATCGCGGGACGCCCAGCAGGGCGGCGACCTCAGCCGCAGTCATAACGTCGGCGGCGGTCAGCGGGCGGCGAACGGGTGAACTGAGTGGGTAGTCGTCCCGCGCCGGTGCCGTCGAGGCACACAAGCAGGCGCCCCCGGACCTGAGCTTCTCAGATCGCCTAGCGGCGCTTGGGAAGGGCGCAGGCGAGGCGGCGCGCGTCTGCCGTGCGGCGGACGCTCAAGGGTTTGAGTGGCCGCCCGCACGCAAGGCCGACAGCGAGCCGCCGTATGAGCTGCGGCCAGGCACCGGACGACGTGGCCCAGAGCACCTCTGGCGACGCTTTGACCAGGCGATAACGCGACTAGGCACGATGGCGGCAGGCCAGGACATGCTCGAGGTCGCGCGCGCCTATGAGGAGCTGGCGGCGATCGCCGGGGAGCTCGCAGGGACGGTCAAGGCGGAAGACCGCGCGAGGGGGCCTCGCCCGCGGGCACGCGCTCGCCGCTCGGCCTAGCGTCAATGCCGGTTACTTAAGTCCGCGCCAGGCGTGATCGGCTCTGCGCCCCGTCGCACTGAATCGCCGGGCGCTGGCACGGCTCGTCCTCATCCGTACTCTCCAGCGTGTGGACCCCACCGAATCGTCGGCATCGTTCCGGCTGCCGACCGAGGCCAAGCTCGCGGAGACGAGCGGCAATCCGGGACGGCAGATCGACGGCGTCGAGGGAGTACTGCCGCTCCAGGGATTCGATCTCGCCGCCCCGGTGACAACGAGCAGCCAGCCGACAGGTGCGCGGTGAGCCAGAGAGGCGGGCATCTTAGAGCCGGCCAGCTGGGCACGGCGGACGTGACGGCCTCGACGGTCGCCAACATCGGGCCAGGGATCGACTTCTATTTCGCCTTCGGGGTGATCGCCGTTACCGCCGGCGTCGCCGCCCCGTTGACGATCCTCGCCGCAGGTGTGGCCGTCGTCCTCCTCGCCTTCACGGTGGCCGAGTTCACCAAGGCGGAGCCCTCGGCGGGAAGCTTCATCACCTACGTCGAGACCTCACTGGGACCGGGGGCCGGTGTTGCCACAGCCCTGCTGGTTGCGGTGGGTTATACCGTGGCGATAGCGGGGGTGTTCACGATGTCGGGGGGCATGGTGGCGATCACGCTCGCCCACTACACATCGTGGCACCCGCCCTGGGAGCCGATGACCCTCGTGCTGACTGCCGGCGCCATCTGGCTGACGGTGCGCGGCGTCAGGCTTTCGACCACAGCGGTGGGCTTGGCTGTGCTCGTGCAGGTGGCGATCATGATCGTCGTCTGCGTCATTGCACTCGTCGAGGAGCGTGCCCATCTCTCGGGTGTGCCGTTCTCCTGGGCGCACCTGACCGGTGGCCTGGCTGGCCTGTCCGCAGGCTTCCCGCTCGCCCTTTACATGTTCATTGGATGGGAGAACGGCCCAGCGCTCGCCGAGGAGTGCCGCAATCCAAGGCGCACCGTGCCGAGAGCCCTCTACGTATCGATCGCGATCGCCACCGCCCTCTTCGTCTTCTTCGCGTATGCCACCGTCACCGGCTTCAGGTACAACGTCTCCTCCATCGGTCGCTCATCGGTCCCGTTTCTGACCGTGGCTGACCACTATCTCGGCGGAGCGGCCGTCTTGGCCTGGGTCGCCGGAATCGTCTCAGTGCTCGCCACCCTGGTCGCCGGCGCGAACTCCCAAGCGCGCATGCTCTTCGACGGCGGGCGATCCGGGCTCCTCCCGGCATGGCTCGGCCACGTCCGGGAACCGGTCGACACGCCGGTAAACGCGCTGCTGCTCATGGCTGGCGCTGGCCTCGGGATCATCGGAGTCTGGTGGTTATCTCACCTCGTCGGCGTGAACACAGGATCGATGAACCCCGTCGGCCTCTATGCCGAGTGCTCGACGATGGGCACGATCGTGATCCTGTTCGTCTACTTCCTGACGACGCTCTCCCTCCCGATCTTCATGTGGCGCCGCCACCGACAGTCGTTTTCAGCTCTCCGACACGTGGCCATCCCGGTCATGGGTGCCCTGACCCTCATCGTCCCGTTCGTCGAGCTGTGCAAGCCGGGGCAGCCCGCGCCCTACAGCGAGTTCCCGTACATCGCACTGGCGATCGTCGCGGCAGCCACCGTGATCGCCTGTCTTGTCGTGCACCGTCACCCGTCCACCGGCTCGGGTGAGGGGGCGACATTCTCCGAATCGTGAGGCGAGGAGGCGGTGGCGCTGCCGGCCGGGCATCACGCTCGCTTCCGCCT
>DAINPC010000039.1:0-13427 GCA_036743695.1 Solirubrobacteraceae bacterium
GCACGCCGACCTTGCGGTACTCCTCCTTCATCAGCAGCGACAGCGCCCAGAAGTGGGGCGGGGTCCAGAAGAACACGATGAAGAACAGGATCACGGCCGTGCCGCCGACCGATCCCGTGACCGCCGCCCACCCCACCAGCGGCGGCACCGCGCCGGCGGCGCCGCCGATCACGATGTTCTGCGGCGTGCGCCGCTTCAGCCAGATGGTGTAGATGAACACGTAGCCGAGAAAGCCCGAGAAGGAGAGCGCGGCGGCGAGCGGGTTGACGGTCAGCGACAGCTCCAGCAGCGACAGCGCGGCGAGCGTGCAGCCGAACGCCAGTGCGGCCCGCGGGGAGACGCGTCCAGAGGGGACCGGGCGCGTGGCCGTGCGCGCCATCCGGGCGTCGATGTCGCGGTCGAACCAGTGGTTGACCGCTCCCGCGCCGCCCGCCGACAGGTAGCCGCCAAGACACGTGAGCGCGACCAGCAGCGGCGAGGGGTCACCGGCGACGTACATGGTGGTGATCGTGGTCAGCAGCAGCAGCGACTGGACCTTTGGCTTGGTCAGCTCGACGTAGTCGCTGAGCAGCTGGCGCGTGCTGGCCGATCTTCGATCGGTCGCCAGGCCCAGCGCGGTTGCGTCGATTGCGGGCGCCGCACCGGTGGGGGGCGCTGCGCTCATCTACACACCGACCTGCGTGGCGCCGCTCGGGACGATCGCCGCGCCCGCGGCAGGTCCGCCGCCGCTGCGGCGCTCGATCTCGCGCCGGATGTCCTTCATCGGCTCGGCCGAGCGCACCAGCGGGATCACGTCGAAGTTGTTGGCGGGCGGGGGAGAGGTGGTGAACCACTCCAGCGTGTTCGCCTTCCACGGGTCAGGGCCCGCGACGACGCCCACCTTGAGGCTGCGTGCGACGTTCACGATCGTGACGATCACGCCCGCGGCGAGGATGAACGAGCCGACCGTGGAGATCGCGTTGTAGAGCGCCAGGTGGCCGACGTTGTCGTACTCGTAGACGCGGCGGGGCATACCGTCGAGGCCGATCACGTGCTGGATCAGGAAGGTCGCCAGGAAGCCCACGAACATCAGGGAGAAGCTCAGCTTGCCAAGACCCTCGCTGAGCATGCGCCCGGTCATCTTGGGGAACCAGAAGTAGATCGCCGCGAAGATCGTGAACACCGAGCCGCCCATCAGCACGAAGTGGATGTGGGCGACCACGAAGTAGGTTTCGTTGACCTGCCAGTCCACGGGGAAGATCGCCAGGAAGATGCCGGAGATGCCGCCGATCAGGAACAGCGCGATGAAGCCCGCGCAGAACAGCAGCGGCGTCTTGAATTCGATCGTGCCGCGCCACAGCGTTGCTATCCAGTTGAGCATCTTCACGCCCGTGGGCACCGCGATCAGGAACGAGCTGAGCATCACGAACACCAGGATCGCCTCGGGCAGCGGCGCGGTGAACATGTGGTGCGCCCACGTGAGGAAGCCCAGGAAGGCGATCGCCACGGTCGAGGCCGCGATCGCCTTGTAGCCGAAGATCGGCTTGCGCGCGAACACGGGCAGGATCTCCGAGACCAGCCCGAAGCCCGGCAGGACCATGATGTAGACCTCGGGGTGCCCGAAGAACCAGAACAGGTTCTGCCACAGCAGCGGCGAGCCGCCGCTGGAGGGGTCGAAGAAGTGGGTGCCGAAGTGCCGGTCGGTGAGCAGCATGGTCACCGCCGCGGCGATCACCGGCATCGCAAAGATGATCAGCACGGAGTAGGTGAGGATCGCCCACACGAACAGCGGCAGGCGCCCCCAGCTCATCCCCCGCGCGCGCATGTTGGCGATCGTGGCGTAGAAGTTGATCGCGCCCAGGATCGAGGAGATGCCGGTGAGGTGGATGAGGTAGATCCAGGCGTCCTGCCCGCCGCTGGGGGAGTAGGTCGAGTTTGACAGCGGCACGTAGCTCGTCCATCCCGCTTCCGGCGGGTTCCAGAAGATCGAGGCGTAGAACACGATCCCGCCGGCCAGCAGCAGCCAGAAGGACAGCGCGTTCAGGCGCGGATAGGCCATGTCCCGCGCTCCCACCATCAGCGGCACGAAGTAGTTGGCCAGGCCGGCCATCATCGGCACGACGAACAGGAAGATCATCGTGGTGCCGTGCATGGTGAACAGCTGGTTGTAGGTCTGGGGCGTGACCAGCGTGTTGTTGGGCGCGCCCAGCTGCAGGCGGATCATCAGCGCCTCGACGCCGCCGAGGCAGAAGAACACGAAGGTCGTGACCATGTACATGATCCCGATGCGCTTGTGATCGGTGGTCGTGATCCAGCTCGTCCAGCCGCTCGCCTCGCGCTCGGCGCGATGGGCGTTCAGCTGGGGGACCGGGGCTAGGAAGGTGGCCATTTCGTGCGCTGCGCTCCTCGATGTCCTAGGGGTTTTCTACCTGTCCGGCGCCGGTCTGGGAGCTCAGTTTGGCTCGTTCCGCTTTCGCATCGGTGTTCGCCTGCGCGATCTGCTGCTTCTGGCTGGCCAGCCACGCGTCGAACTGGGCCGGCGGGACGGCCTTGACGGTGGCGATCATGCGCGCGTGCCCGCGTCCGCACAGCAGGGCGCACTGTCCGCGGTAGATGCCCGGCTTGGCGATCTTGAACCAGGTGTAGTTGTGGTACCCGGGCACCGCCTGGAACTTGCCGCCCAGTTCGGGGATCCACCACGAGTGCACCACGTCGCTGGAGACGATGTCCAGCGTGACGGTCGTGTCGGTGGGGACGACCATCTGCTCGTAGGAGTAGGGCGCGCCGAGGCCGTCCGGTTCGGTGGCGCCCGGGTAGAAGAACTGCCAGATGTATTGACGGCCGATCACCTGGATGTTCAGCGATTTCCCGTTCGGCGGCAGCTTGCGCTCGGTGCTCGCGTACACCAGGCCGCTCTGGCTCGCCAGCGTGTCGCCGTTGACCCCGGAGTTGGACGGATCCTGGATCGAGCCGAGCTTGGCGAACGTGAGCACGGTCAGCGCCAGCAGGATCACGGCGGCGGCGGCCGTCCAGCCGATCTCCAGGCGGGTGTTGCCGCGGATCTGCGCCGCGACCGCGCCCTTGCGCGCGCGGAACTTGATCAGCGCGTACATCAGGCCGCCCTCGACCAGGATGAAGATCGCCAGCGCTATGTAGAGCGTGACCTTGTAGAGGCTGTCGATGTGCTCGGCGTTGGGCGAACCGCCCGACAGCGGGGTGAAGAAGGCGAGCGGTGAGTTGAGCAGATGGCCCAAGGCGGCGGGGATTCTATTCAGCCCTGGACGGGACGCGCTTTGATGACGATTGCCACGAGCTCGCTACCGGCCCGAGAAGCGCGCTGGACGGCGCTCCACGAACGCCATGGCGCCCTCGACGAAGTCCTCGCTGCCGGCCATCTCCTGCTGGATTCTCGCCTCGAGCTCGAGCTGCTCCTCCATGCGCGCGTACAGCCAGCTGTTCAGCTGGCGCTTGGTCCCGGCGTAGGAGCGCGTGGGGCCGGCGGCCAGGCGCGCGGCCAGCGCCGCCGTCTCCTGCGGCAGGCGCTCGTCTGGGACCACGCGATTGATCAGTCCCCACTCCAGCGCCCGCTGGGCCGGCAGGCGCTCGCCCAGCATCGACAGCTCGCTCGCACGCGCCATCCCCACGCGCGTGGGCAGGAACAACGAGGAGCCGCCGTCGGGGACCAGCCCAATGTTGACGAACGCGAGCAGGAAGTAGGCGCTCTCGCCCGCCACTATCAAATCGCAGCAGAGCGCCAGCGAGCAGCCGATGCCCACCGCTGGTCCGTTCACCGCCGCCAGTACCGGCTTGGGCACGTCGCGGATCGCGTGCATGATCGGGTGGTAGCGCTCGGTCAGCGTCTTGTAGACGTCCGGGCGGCCCTCTGGCGTGGCGTCCCCGCCGCTGAAGTCCTTGAGGTCCGCGCCTGAGGAGAAGGCGCGCCCGGCGCCGGTGATCACGATCGCGCGCGCCGCATCGTCCTGGCCGGCGCGGCGCAGCGCCGCGAGCAGGTCCGCGCCGAGCTGGGCATTCCACGCGTTGAGCGCCTCGGGCCGGTTCAGCTCGATCGTGGCGACGCCGTCGCGCACGCGCGCGTTGACCGTCGCAAGCTCCATGTCCGGCTCGCTCATGGCTGTCCTCTCCTCGTGCCAGGTCGTGATCGGGGCTTCTCCGGGAGTCGAGTGGCGCCCTGCCCGCGTTGATCCTATGGTGTGGAGGATGAGACGCCCGGTGATCGGCATCTGCACCGCGCTGGAGCGCGCGCGCTGGAGCGTGTGGGACCAGCAGGCGGCGCTGTTGCCGCTCAGCTACGTCGAGGCCGTGCAGCGGGCGGGCGGGCTCGTGCTGATGATCCCGCCCGATCAGGGCCTCGCCGAGGACCCCGAGCAGGTGCTGGAGCTGATCGACGGGCTGCTGCTGGCGGGCGGCGCGGACATCGACCCGGCCGCATACCACCAGCAGCCCCACCCGGAGACCGTGGGTACGGTCCCCGAGCGCGACGCCTTCGAGATCGCGCTCGTGCGCGCAGCGATCGAGCGCGACACACCGGTGCTCGGCATCTGCCGCGGCATGCAGTTGATCAACGTCGCGCGCGGCGGGACGCTGCTGCAGCACCTGCCCGATCGCTTCGGCCACCAGGAGCACAGGCGCGTGGTCGGATCCTTCGACGGCGCCGAGCACGACGTGATCCTGGCTGAGGGCTCGCTGGCGGCGGACGCCGCGGGGGAGGTCGCGCACGTCACCAAGTCCCACCACCATCAGGGGGTTGACCGGCTCGGGGATGGCCTGCTCGTCAGCGGCGTCTCCGCGATGGAGGATCTGCCCGAGGCGATCGAGCTGCCCGGCAGGCACTTCGTGCTCGGTGTGCAGTGGCATCCCGAGGCCGATCAGGGCAGCACGGTGGTCGGCGCGCTCGTGCGCGCGGCTACGCGGGCCGACACGACGCTGGCCCGCGAGTAGCGGCCCCTCATATACTCCCCGCCAAGTGCGGCTGTCGAAGGCGATCAGAGCAACCGCATGGGGGATGGTCGCGGCGGGCGTGGCCGCTCCGCTGGTGCGCAAGCGGGTGAACACTCCGCCGCTGGTGCTGCAGAGCGTCGCCTACGGCGCGCCGATCGGGCTGTGCGTGGCGGTGCGTCGCTCGCGCAGGCGCGACGTGGCCGTCTGCGCGCTGCAGATGTGGGCCTACCTGGCCGCCTACAAGGCTCCCCACGACGATCCCGACGTGCAGGAGGGGCGCGTGCACGTCAACTACCCGATCGTGGCCGACAGGGTGCTCGGGCTCGGCGAGCTGCCGACCGTGCGCCTGCAGCGCGCACTGGCCCGGCGCGGGCCTGCGGAAGCGGAGTGGGGAGCGCTGGATCGCGTGCTCGTGTGGGCGCACTGGAGCTGGTTTCTGATCCCGCACGGAACGTTGCTGTTCATCCTGGTGCGCACTCCCGGGCGCTTCACGCGCGCCGCCGTGATGACCTACGCCGTCTTCAACGTGGGCGCGGGCGTGTACTGGCTCCTGCCGACCGCACCACCGTGGTACGCGGCGAGCCTGACGGGCGAGCACGGGCCGCATCTGCCGGCGGTGCGACGGATGATGGTCGAGTACGGGGAGCTGTTCTGGAGAGACGGCTGGGGCTCGCTCTACAGTGTGTTCGGAGGTAATCCCCTGGCCGCGATGCCCTCTCTGCACTTCGCCACATCCGTGATGGCCGCGCTCCTGCTCGCCGAGGTGGGCCCGGTGGCGGGCGCCCTCGGCTTCACCTACACGGCGACGCTCGGCTTTGCGCTCGTGTACCTGGGTGAGCACTACGTCGTGGATCTGCTCGCGGGGACGGCGCTGACGCTGGCGGTGCGCCGATGGGGACCAGGGGCTGGGCCGGCGATCGCCGGGGTGGGGCGCGCCGTGGCAGCGCTCGAGGAGATGGCCCACGAGACGGTCTGAGACCTGGGGAGGTGAGTGCAAAGAAGATGGCGGGGCGGCAACCAGCTGGGGGGGAGCTCGAGGACGCCGCGCGCGCGCAGCGGGTGAGCAGCGTCGAGGAGGAGATGCCGCACGTGCTGCTCACGCGACGGCAGATCGTGGCGTTCGTGGTCTTCATCCTGTCGAGCATCGCCTTCCTCTACTTCGTGCTGCCGAAGCTGGCCGGGGTCGGCACCACGGTGCACCGGATCGAGCGTGGCAACACCTGGTGGATCGGCGTGGGCGTGCTGCTGGAGGTGGCGTCGTTCTCGGGCTACGTGGTCCTGTTCCGCTCGGTGTTCGTGCGCGGGCAGGAGCGGATCGGCTGGCGCGAGAGCTATGAGATCACGATGGCCGGACTAGTCGCCACGCGGCTGTTCGCGGCGGCGGGCGCCGGCGGCGTGGCGCTGACCGCCTGGGCGCTGCGCCGCTCGGGGATGGAGCCGCGGCTGGTGGCCTGCCGGATGGTGGCGTTCATAGTGCTGCTCTACGTGATCTACGCGGGCTCGCTGCTGATCGACGGCATCGGCCTGGGCACCGGTCTGTTCCCCGGCGGCGGGTCGTTCGCCATCACCATCGTGCCGGCGATCGTGGCCGGCGTCCTGTTCGCCCTCGCCGTGGCCATGTCGCTGCTGCCGGGCGATCTGGAGCGTCGCCTGGACCGCTGGGCGTCGGGGTCGGGGCGGCTCGCGCATTGGGTGGCGCGCGCGGTGACCGTGCCCGCGCTGGCGGCGAGCGGGGTGCGCACCGCGATCGACCTGATCCGCTCGCGCGACGCGGGCCTGCTGGGCGCGCTGGCGTGGTGGGGCTTTGACATCTCGGTGCTGTGGGCGATGTTCCACGCGTTTGGCTCGCCACCGCCGTTCACGGTCATCTGGATGGCCTACTTCGTGGGGATGCTCGGCAATCTGCTGCCGCTTCCGGGTGGCCTGGGCGGCGTCGAGGGCGGCATGATCGGCGCGCTGGCCGCGTTCGGGGTGGACTTCAACCTGGCGGTGCTGGCGGTGCTCTCCTATCGCGGCATCTCCTTCTGGCTGCCCACGCTCCCCGGCGCGGTGGCCTACTTCCAGCTGCGCCGCACGGTGGCGCGTTGGCGCGACGAGCAGAGCGCGCTGCGCGCGGGCGCCGGGCATGCGGGATCATCGGAGCCGGCGGGTGCGCTTCAGGGCTCGGGATGAGCACGCAAAGCCAGCTGCCATGCTAAACTTTACAAAGTGAAGTGGTATAGAGACAGCACGGCGCGCGTGCTGGAAAGGCGCGATAATTGGAGATGAGATGAGCGAGGTCGAGAACGTGATCATCGTGGGCAGCGGCCCCGCCGGGTACACGGCGGGCCTGTACACCGCCCGCGCCAACCTCCGTCCGCTGCTCGTCGAGGGCTTCGCCTGGGGCGGGCTGCTCCAGCAGACCACCGACGTGGAGAACTATCCCGGCTTCCCCGAGGGCGTGATGGGTCCGGAGATGATGCAGAAGTTCCGCGACCAGGCCGAGCGCTTCGGCGCGCGGCTGCTCACCGAGCAGGCCGATCGCGTCGAGCTGGCGAGCGAGCCGGGTGCCCTGCACAGCGTGTGGGTCGCCGACGTGGAGCACAAGGCGCGCACGGTCGTGCTGGCGATGGGCGCCGAGCACAAGAAGCTGGGGGTCTCCGGCGAGGAGGAGCTCTCGGGGCGCGGCGTGAGCTACTGCGCCACCTGCGATGCCGCCTTCTTCAAGGGCGCGCCAACGATGATCGTCGGCGGCGGGGACTCGGCCATGGAGGAGGCGATCTTCCTGTCCAAGTTCGCCTCCAAGGTGACCGTGGTGCACCGCCGCGAGGAGTTCCGCGCCTCCAGGATCATGCTCGAGCGCGCGCGCGAGCAGGCCAACATCGAGTTCTTGACCCCCTATCGGGTCGCTGAGCTCGTGGCCGGCGAGAACGGGGCGCTGGGACATGCGTCGCTGATCAACGCGGAGACCGGCGCAGCGCTGGAGGTACCCGTCTCCGGCACCTTCATAGCGGTCGGGCACGAGCCCCAGTCGGAGCTCGTGCGCGGACAGATCGACGTGGACGAGAACGGCTACGTGATCACCGAGGGCCGATCCACCCGCACCAACCGCCCCGGCGTGTTCGCGGCCGGCGACCTCGTCGACCACACCTACCGCCAGGCGATCACAGCCGCCGCAACCGGATGCCAGGCGGCGCTGGACGCGGAGTGGTATCTGCGCGACACGCCCGGGATCCCCACGCCGGCGGGGATGCCTGTGGGCGACCCCGCCGAAGCGCAGTGGGCGCCGGCCGCCGAGTCCGCGTAGGCATATCTGCAGATCCAGGGCGGTCGATGGGCGAGCTGGGCAAGGACGCAGGGAGCGTGGCGTGCTTGGCACGCGAGCGACCGAGGACACAGCCCCGCGAAGCTCAGCGGCTGGCCTGCCGGGCGCCCTCCAGCTCCAGCAGCCACCGCTTGCGCTCCAGGCCGCCGCCGTAGCCGCCGAGCGCGCCGCCGGTGCGCAACACGCGGTGACAGGGGATCACGATCGGGATCGGGTTGGAGCCGAGCGCGTTGCCCGCCGCGCGCGAGCCGCGCGGGCTGCCCGCCTCGGACGCCACCTCTGCGTAGCTGAGCACGCCTCCGTAGGGGATCTCGGCGGTCGCGTGCAGCACCCGTCGCCCGAAGGGGCCGATCAGCGACCAGTCGAGCGGAACTTCAAACGAGCGCCGGCGCCCGGCGAAGTAGTCCTCGAGCTCGCGGCGGACGGGGTCCAGTTGCGCGGGCGCCTCGACGATCCGCGGCGAGAGCCGCCGCGCGAGCCGGTCCAGCACCGAGTCGATGCTCTCCTCGGGGAACGCCAGGCGCACCAGGCCCCGCCTGGTGGCGGCTGCGAGCAGCGTCCCGAAGGGCGAGTCCACGGGTGCGTAGCTCACCTCTGCCGCTCCCTCCGCGGCGGCTCGCTCGGCGAACCGGTGGGCGGCAGCGGCCGCCGCCCGCGTGCCGGCCGTCTGGCCGTTGGCGCCGGCGGGGTCGCAGGCGCGCCTGAGCGCCTCCGCGACAGCGCCGCTCTCGATCTCCGTACGGTCGCTCATGCGGGCACCACCTTTCGCAGCTTGGCAAGCCCCTCGTGCAGCGAGCGCCGAGCCGCCTCCTCCGAGCAGCCGATCGCGGCGGCGATCTCGCGGTGGGGCAGATCGGCGAGGAAGCGCAGCGCCACGGCCGAGCGCTGACGCGCGGGCAGCTCGCCCACAGCGCCCCACAGCGTCTCGTCGCGTGGGTCCTCCGGCGCGGCCGCCGCGCGGGTGTCCACGGCGGCGGGCTCGGCCATGGGCAGCGCCCTGCGGGCACGCCCGCGGTGGGCGTCCAGTGCCTTGTTGTGGGCGATCGTCAGGACCCACGCCCGCAGGTTGGAGTCGGCTCGCAGCCGGGGGTAGGCGCACAGCGCGGCCATGAAGGTCTCCTGGAAGCAGTCCTCGGCCTCGGCGGAGCCGACGGTGGAGAGGAGGAACCGCCAGACGATGTCGCGGTGGCCGTCCAGGAAGCGTTGAAAGGGGGGCAGCGCGTCGCTCACAGTGGGTTAACGCGCAGTCCTGGAAAACGTGAGGTCGCTCAGGCCCCGTAGTCGAAGAAGCCTGCGCCCGCCGCGCGTCCGAGCCGTCCGGCCGCCACCAGCTCCCGCAGAGCCGGGGCGGGGCGGTAGCGCTCCTCGCGGTACTCGTCGCACAGCGCCTCCAGCACCGCGAGCACGTGATCCAGGCCGATCGTGTCCGCCCACTCGAACGGGCCGTGTGGATGGCTCAGGCCGAGCACCATCCCGAGGTCGATGTCGCGCGCGGCGCCGACGCCTTCGCCGAGCGCGAACGCCGCCTCGTTGATCACCTGGCAGACGATCCGCCCGAGCACCAGCCCGGGGGCGTCGCCGACCCACGCCACGTGCTTGCCGAGCGTGTTGAAGAAGCGCTCCGCGCGCGCGGCCGCCACCGGCGAGGAGCTCCGGCTGCGGGTCAGCTCGACCAGGCTCCCCTCGCCCAGCGGCGGCAGGACGTGAAAGCCGACGGCGCTGCCGTCGGGGTCCAGGGCGCCCAGCGATCCGGTCGCGCACAGCACCAGGTGCGCCCCGCCCTGTGGCAGGCGCTGACCCTGACCGCGGCGGTCGGGGCGCTGAGCGTCGGCGGCGGGAGCCTGCTGGCGCGGGGCCGGCGTGCGCGTGCAGTCCACGAACAGCGCGGGCAGCACGCCGCCGGTGGGATCGTGCGGCGAGCGCACCTCGAAGCCGGCGTCCGTGGCCGCGCCGCGCAGCTCCTCCGCCAGCCGGCCGCGGCCCGCGATCACGACCACGCCCTCGCCGCGGACGGGCGCCGCCAGCTGCGTGGAGTCGGGGTCCTCGGCGCGATGGCGCGGGCCGCTCCCGGCACGCGCGTCGCGCTCCTGCGGCGCTGGGTAGGTGTAGTAGCCGCGTCCGGTCTTGCGTCCGTGCAGCCCGGCGGCGACGTAGCGGGCGGCGATCGGCGATGGGCGCCAGCGCGGCTCGCCGAAGCTCTGGGCGAAGAAGCTCTTGGAGACCTCGAAGCCCGTGTCCACGCCCACCAGGTCCATCAGCTCAAACGGGCCCATGCGGAAGGCGCCCTCCATGCGGCAGATGCGGTCGATCGTCCCCACGTCCGCGATCCGCTCCTGCAGCAGGCGCAGCGCCTCCAGCCCGAAGGGCCGGTTGCAGCGGTTGACCAGGAAGCCGGGCCCGTCGCTGGCGCGGATCACCGTCTTGCCCATCGCCTCGCCCGTGGCGTGGGCGAGGGCCAGCGCCCGCTCGGAGGACTGCTCGCCGGCGACCACCTCCAGCAGGCGCATCACGGGCGCGGGGTTGAAGAAGTGCATCCCCACCACCCGCTCGGGGTGCCCGGCGGCGGCGGCGATGGCGGTCACGAGCAGCGAGGAGGTGTTGGTGGCGAGCACGCAGTCCGCGGCCACGATCTCCGACAGGCGGCGGTAGAGCTCGTGCTTGAGATCCAGGCGCTCGGGGACCGCCTCGATCACCAGCTCGCAGGGCGCAAACGCGGCCAGGTCCTCCACCGCCCGCAGCCGCGCCGCGCCCGCCGCGGCCTCCTCGGCGCTCAGGCGCCCGCGCGCGGCTTCCCGCTGAAAGCCGTCGTTGACCTTCTCCAGTCCACGCGTCAGTGCATCGGGGATCGGGTCGTGCAGCAGCGTGACCGCGCCGGAGCGGCAGGCGAGCTGGGCGATGCCGGCACCCATGGTGCCGGCTCCCAGCACGCCGATGACCGACGCTGCGCCACCTACCCGGCCGGCCGTGGCGGCCTCCTCATCCTCCTGGACGCGCTCGTGGTCTGACATCGATCGCTTCGCAGCCGCCGGTCTCAGGCGGGAACGAGCGCGTTGATGCCGGTCATGGCGCGTCCGATGATCAGCTTCTGGATCTGGGAGGTGCCCTCGTAGAGGGTGGTCACGCGCACGTCGCGGAAGTAACGCTCGACCGGGTGGTCATCGACGTAGCCCGCGCCGCCGTGGACCTGGATGGCGGTGTTGGCGCACTCGACCGCCGCCTCCGAGGCGTGGAGCTTCGCCACCGAGGTCTCCAGCGTGTTGGGCTTGCCCTGATCCTTGAGCCAGCCCGCCCGCCAGACCAGCATCCGCGAGGCGTCCGTCTTCAGCACCATGTCCGCGATCATCGCCTGCACCAGCTGGAAGCTGGCGATCGGGCGCCCGAACTGCTGGCGCTCCTTGGCGTACTTCACCGACTCCTCAACGCAGCCCTGGCAGACGCCCACGCAGCCGGCCGCCACGGAGTAGCGACCGGAGTCCAGCGAGGACATGGCGACCTTGAAGCCGTCGCCGATGCCGCCGAGCAGGGCCTCATCGTCGACCTCGACGTCTTCCAATGCGATCGATGCCGTGTCCGAAGCGTGCAGACCCATCTTGTGCTCGATCGGCTGCGGTTTGAAGCCTGGTTGGTCGGTGTCCACCAGGAAGCAGCCGAGGCCCTTGTAGCCGAGCGCGGGATCGGTCTGCGCGAAGATCATGGCGACCTTGGCGTAGTTGCCCATCGAGATCCACATCTTCGCGCCGTTGATCACCCAGCCCGAGTCCGTCTTGACAGCGCGCGTGCGCTGGTTGGCCGCGTCCGAGCCCGTGTCCGGCTCGGTCAGCCCGAAGCAGCCCAGCCACTCCCCGGAGCAGAGCTTGGGCAGGTAGGCTTGCTTCTGCTCCTCCGTGCCCCACCTCAGGAACGCGGAGCACACCAGCGAGGTCTGTACGGAGACGACCGTGCGCACGGATGAGCAGCCGCGGCCGATCTCCTCCACGACCATGCCGTAGTCGAGGTAGTCCAGGCCCGCGCCGCCGTACTGCTGCGGGACGATCGCGCCGAGATAGCCCTGGTCGGCGAGCTTCTTGACGATCTCCAGATCGAAGTGGTGGTTGCGGGCGTTTTCCCGCGACTGCACCACGATCTCGTTGTCGGTGAACTCGCGCGCGGTCGCCTTGATCAGGCGCTGCTCGTCGGTCAGGTCGAAGTCCATCGCTCTCCTCTCGGGCTACTCTGGTGTCTTCCACGGGGCATTGATGCGCCTTTCTATCTCCTCGGCGATGCCGTCGATCGGCACCCGCTCCTGCGCCAGCGAATCGCGATCGCGCAACGTCACGGTGCGGTCCTCGATGCTCTGATGGTCGATCGTAAGGCAGAGTGGCGTTCCGATCTCATCCTGGCGGCGGTAGCGCTTGCCGATCGCGCCGCCGTCGTCGTACTCGCTCTGCACGCGCGTGCGCAGCGCCTGGTGGACCTCGCGGGCGAGCTCCGGCTGGCCGTCCTTGTTGACGAGCGGCAGCACCGCCGCCTTGACCGGCGACAGGCGCGGGTGCAGGCGCAGGACCGTCCGCGTCTCGCCCGCGCCCGTGCCCTCGCGCTCGACGACTTCCTCGTCGTATGCGTCGATGAGGAAGGCGAGCGTCGCGCGGTCGGCGCCCGCCGCCGGCTCGATCACGTGTGGCACGTAGCGCTCGCCCGTGGCCTGGTCGAAATACTCGAGCTTCTGCCCCGAGAACTCCGCGTGGCGGCTGAGGTCGAAGTCGCCGCGGTTGGCGATCCCCTCCAGCTCGGACCAGCCGATGGGAAAGAGGTATTCCACGTCGCTGGTCTCAGACGAGTAGTGGGAGAGCTCGTCCGCGTCGTGCGGGCGCAGGCGCAGCTTCTCGGGGCGGATGCCCAGCTCGACATACCAGCGCTCGCGCTCGAGCAGCCAGTGCTCGAACCATTTCTGCGCGTCCGCGGGCGGAACGAAGAACTCCATCTCCATCTGCTCGAACTCGCGCGTGCGGAAGATGAAGTTGCCGGGCGTGATCTCGTTGCGGAAGGACTTGCCCACCTGGGCGATCCCGAACGGTGGCCTCTTGCGCGAGAACTGCAACACGTTCTTGAAGTTGATGAAGATGCCCTGGGCGGTCTCCGGACGCAGGTAGGCGGTCGCGCCGGACTCCTTGACGGGGCCGATGGTGGTCTCGAACATCAGGTTGAA
>DAINPC010000040.1:0-9211 GCA_036743695.1 Solirubrobacteraceae bacterium
GCGCCCGGAGGACCACTCCGGCCACGGCGCCTACAGCTGGAAGGACTACTTCCGCATCAACACCGACCACAAGGTGATCGGCGTCCAGTACCTCGTCAACTCGTTCTTCTTCCTGCTCGTCGGCGGGCTGCTGGCGATGCTGATGCGTGCCCAGCTGGCGGCGCCCGGCTCGCACTTCGTGGACGCGAACACCTTCAACGGCCTGTTCTCCGTCCACGCCTCGCTGCTCATCTTCCTGTTCATGGTCCCCGTGTTCGCCGGCTTCGGCAACTTCGTGATCCCGCTGATGATCGGCGCGCCCGACATGGCCTTCCCGCGTCTGAACGCGCTGTCGTTCTGGCTGCTGCCGGTCGCCGGCATGCTGATGCTCGGCAGCTTCTTCGCCCCCGGCGGCGCCTTCGCCGACGGCTGGACGGCCTACGCGCCGCTGTCGGTCAACGCGCCGATCGGGCAGACGTTCTTCTCGTTGGGCGTCCAGTTCGCGGGCGCCTCCTCGATCATGACCGCGCTCAACTTCCTGGTGACGATCATCACCATGAGGGCGCCGGGGATGAGCTTCTTCCGCATGCCGCTGCTCGTGTGGTCGAACTTCGCCACGTCGCTGCTGGTCGTGATCGCCACGCCGTTCATCGCGGCCTCGCAGTTCTTCGTGCTCCTGGACCGCGCACTCGGCTTCAACTTCTTCAACGCCGCCAAGGGCGGCGACGTGCTGATGTACCAGCACGTCTTCTGGTTCTACTCGCACCCTGCCGTCTACATCATGATCCTGCCCGGCTTCGGGATCATCAGCGAAGTGATCGCCGTCAAGGCGCGCAAGCCGATCTTCGGCTACCGCATGATGGCGTTCTCGCTGCTTGCGATCGTCGCGCTCGGCTTCACGGTGTGGGCACACCACATGTTCACCTCCGGGATGGCCGCCTGGATCAGGATCCCGATGGCGATCACGACCGCCATCATCGCCGTGCCGACGGGCATCAAGGTCTTCTCGTGGCTGGCGACGCTGTGGCGCGGGGTCCTGCACCTCGACACCGCGATGCTGTTCGCGCTCGGCTTCATCACCACGTTCACGCTCGGCGGAATCAGCGGCATCATGCTGGCGATGGTGCCGTTCGACATCCACGTCAGCGCCACCTACTTCATCGTCGCGCACATCCACTACGTGCTGTTCGGCGGCTCGCTGATGACCATCTTCGCCGGGGTCTACTACTGGTTCCCGAAGATGACCGGGCGCATGTACGACGAGCGCCTGGGCAAGTGGCACTTCTGGACGACGTTCCTGTTCACCAACCTGACGTTCGGGCCGATGCACGTCCTCGGCCTGCAGGGCATGCCGCGACGCGTGGCCACCTACGCCAGCCAGTTCGCCGACATCAACCTGTTCATCTCGATCGCCAGCTTCGGCCTCGGCCTTTCGACGCTGCTGTTCGTCTACAACATGGTCACCAGCTGGCGTGGTGGACCGCGCGCGGTGGCCAACCCCTGGCGCGCGCTGACCCTCGAGTGGCAGGTCAGCTCGCCGCCGCCGGTGTTCAACTTCGACCGGCTGCCAACCGTGGTGGGCGGCCCCTACGAGTATGGCGTCCCGGGCGCAGTCCACGGGATCTTCGCGCCGGCGCCGTCACCCACCGTGGCCGGAGCCGGCGCAGGCGTCGTGCGGGCACCGAGTCAATGACCGGGAGGCACAAGCGTTGAGGGAAGCTCTGGTGGTGGCCAACCGCACGCTCGGCGGCGCCAAGCTGCTCGAGGCGGTTCGCGCGCGCGCAGCCTCCGGCGACGTGCGCTTCCGCCTTGTGGTGCCGCAGAGCAAGCCCTCGGCCGGCTTGGTGATCTACGACGAGGCGGTGCGCGAATCGGCGCAGGTGCGCGTGGACCTCGCCCTCTCGGCCGTGTCCGCAGAGGGCATCGAGGCGACCGGCGAGGTCGGCGACGCTGACCCGTTCCTGGCGACCATGGACGCGGTCGCCGAGCGCCGGCCGGACGAGATCATCGTCTCCACCCATCCCGCCCTCCAGTCCGGTTGGCTGCGGCGGGACCTGATCGAGCGCATCCACAACGCCTCCGGCCTGCCCGTGGAGCACATCGTCGTGGACATCGAGCACGGAGGGCTGCAGTTCAGCGTCACGCTCGTGCTCGCCAACAAGACCTCCAGCGGCGAGGAGCTGCTCAATCACCTCCGGGCGCAGGCCGCCCGCGGCGGCGAGCATCTGTTCATCGCCGTCGTGCCGCAGACGGACGGCAGCGGGCGCGCGCCCGCCGAGGCCCGTGCGCGGCTGGCGAGCATGCTCGACCGCCTGAGCGCCGCCGGGCTGCTCAGCTCGGGCATGATCGGCGACCCCGACCCGTACACCGCGGCGATGAACGCGCTGGAGCTGTTCAGGGTGGACGACGTGGTCATCTCCACGCTGCCCGGCGAGCGCTCCGGCTGGCTGCGCTCCAACCTGATCGAGCGCGTCCGCGGCGCCACCTCCGCACGGGTCGAGCACGTCGTGGTCGACGGGCAGGCCCCCACCACAGCGACCCCGGTCGCATAGCGAGGAGCAGATGGAGGCAGCCAGCATCACGCACGCCCACGAGCATCACGGTCCCCCGCCGGCCAACCGCAGCTCGCGGGTCGAGCCGCCGCTGCTCGGGATGCTGCTTTTCATCATCTCGGAGATCATGGTCTTCGGGGCGTTCTTCACCGCCTACTTCTTCATCCGCGTCGCCCAGGGCAACCCCTGGCCGGCGCACGGGACGACCCTCCCGGTGCAGGTCGCGGGCGTCAACACGGCGATCCTCGTGTCCTCCTCGTTCACGATCCACTGGGCCCAGACGTCGATCAAGAACGGCAACCGCTTCGGGCTGAAGGCGGGAATGCTCACCACCTTCCTGCTCGGCTGCAGCTTCCTGTTCATCCAGATCAACGAGTATGCCAACATCGGCTTCGCTCCCCAGGACGCCGCCCAGCAGACGATCTTCTACTCGCTCACGGGCCTGCACGGCGCCCACGTCCTCATCGGCCTGCTGCTGCTGCTGTTCGTGACGATCCGCGCGTTCCGTGGCCACTACTCCCCCGAGGAGCACCAGGGCGTCGAGGTGCCGGGCATCTACTGGCACTTCGTGGACATCATGTGGATCATCGTCTACACGACCGTCTACGTCCTCTGACGGCCGTGGACACGGTCCTCTGACGGCCGTGGACACGGCGCGTTCGTCGTGCTGAACCCGCTGCGCTCCGAGGACGAGGCGTTCCGCTTCCTGCTCTACGCGATCGCGGTGATCGTCGCGATCGTGGCGCTGGTGCTGATCGCCCGCGCGATCTTCTGAGCGACGCCGCTACTTGACCGTGAGCGTGCCGTACATGCCGGCGGCGCGGTGCCCGGGGGCCTCACAGAAGAACGTGTAGGTGCCGGATTTCAGCTGGACGGTGACCGAGGCGGTGCCCTTGGTGGTGAACTGGCTTGCGCCCAGCCTGGCGCCGGCGGAGCTCGCTCCATGTTCGCCCGCTTCGATGGCGATGTTGTGAGACACGCCGGAGGTGTTGGGCATTTCGATGGTGACCGATCCGGGGGTGGCGCTCGCCTTGTTGGTCACGTATGCGAGCTGCCCGCTGGGGCTGGCTGCGATTGCGAGCTTGCCGGCCTTCTCCACCGCGGGCTTGCCCGCCCCGGGCGCTTCCACGGCGCTCGCCAGCAGGCCGCTGTCCTTGCCCGTCCGGTCGGCCGTCTGCGCTATGTAGGCGGCGATGTCCCTCAGCGTGGCCCCCGTGACGAGGTCTTTGCGCATCGCCCCTTCGGGATTCGGGTTGCGAATCTGCCCTTCGACGACCCCGCGAACGGAGTCGCGCTCGAGCCCTTCCGCGAGGCTCGCGCGGAAGGCTTCGTCCAGGTTCGGGCCGACGATCCCTTTGGTGTTGGCCCGCGCCAGGGTGTGGCAGGAGCCGCACTTGGCGACGAACGCCTGCTTGCCGAGGATCAGGTTGGCGTTGTCGGCGCCCTTGACCGAGCAGCCCGTGGCGCCGATCGCCAGCGCGAGCAGCAGAGCGCCCGCGGCCCCGCGCGCGGGAAGACCGCGACGGCGCGCACCCGGCGGGCGGCGCGAGCGGTGGTCGGGGTGCGCAAAGCTCATGAGCGGGCGGAACACTATCCGAAGGGGCGGGTGGCTCGACGGCCGCCCAAGCGCGGTCCTGCGCCGATTCTCATGGCTCCTGCAGGCCGTCCAATTCGCCGTGGGCCGCCGCGATCACGCCGCGCGCCACGCGATCCCAGGACCACCGTTCGCGCACCGTGGAGACCAGCCCGGCACGTGCCCGCGCGCGGAGCTCCGGGGCGAGCTGCAGCCAGTCCGCGACGCGCTGAGCGAGCGCTGCCACCGCGCCGTCGTCCACGGGGAAGGACAGCGACGCGGCCGCCCCGTCCGGTACGGCGCGGGCTAGCTCTTCGCTGACCTCCAGCAGGCCCGAGTGGGCGGCGCTCACAGGCAGCGCCCCGCACGCCGCGGCCTCCGCCGCGACCATCCCGAACGCCTCCGGGAAGGTGCTCGGCACAACCAGCGCCCGGCAGGCGGGGAGCAGCTCGGCCAGCTCCTCGTGCTCCAGGCGTCCGGTGAACACCACGCGCTCGCCCAGCGCCGAGGCGGCGGCCACGTAGCGCTGGCGCTCCGCTCCACGCAGCCCGTCGAGGAACGCCAGCAGGTGCCTGAGCGGATGCGCCGGGGCGGACTCCTTCTCGAGCGCCCGGCCCGCGAGCGCCACCTCCCGCGCCCCCTCCACCTCGCCCGCGGCGAGCGCCGCGCACAGGCGCTCCAGGCCGTCGCGGTAGGCTCCGAAGCCGACCACCACGAGCCGCGCCTGGGGAACACGCTCCAACACCAGCGGCCAGGCGGCCAGCAGCAGGTCCACGCCCTTGCTGACGATCAGCTTGCCCACGTAGGCCACCAGCAGGTCCCGCTCGGGGTCCAGGCGCTCCAGCGCGGCGGCCGCCGCCAGCTCGTCGCGCGCGAACGCGCTCTCCTGGCGCTCGGGCCCGCCCCCGCGGCCGGCCGCCCGCAGGCGCTCCGCCAGGCCCCGCACCCCTGCCGCCGCCTCCGCCGGCTCGCGCGGCGCGAACCGCCTGACGTCCACCCCGGGAGGACCCAGCCGCGTGCGTGCGGGCAGCTCGCGGTCCCCCAGGGCCTCCCACAGGCTCGCAGCCGTGTGACGGGATCCCACGAGGATCCCGCTGGCGCCGGCGAGGCCCTCCCGGGCAGCTGCCAGGAACCGCTCGGGGTTGGGCTTGACCGCGTACTCCAGCGCGCTGCCGTGGATCTTGACCGCATAGGGCACCTCGCCACCCAGGCCGCGGGCGAGGATCGCCGGCCCCATCACCAGATGGTTGGCAAGCGCCGCCTGTGGGCGAACGCGCTCGACCAGCTCCCGCACGGCTGCGACGTTGGCGTCGAGGTAGCGGGCGATCTCCTCTTCGCTGCACTGGGCGAACGTGCGCGCCTCGATCCCCTCGTAGCGGTCCGCCACGTACACGGGCAGCAGCCCGCCGATGTTCGGCCGGTAGACCACGCAGCGCCCCGTGGAGCCGGCGTTCGAGGCGTCCTGCGAACCGAGGCCCACGTCCGCATCCGAGCCGGCCGGCGCCCGCGCGCGCTCAGGCGAGTGCAGCTCAGCCGAGTGCAGCTCAGCCGAGTGCAGCTCGCGCACGCGCAGCGTGCCGTCGTCCCAGTCGCCGACGGCGTCCACGAACGGCTGCTCCTCGGGGTGGCGGTCCTGGCTGAGCAGGTGCACTTCGTGCCCGAGCCCCACGAGCGCTTCCGCCAGACGGGCGTTGTAGACGTTGGACCCGGTGCCGCCCAGGAGGTAGCCGTGGAAGATCAGGACGCGCACGCACGCCCAGCCTATCCGCGCACGCACGCCCAGCCTCCCCGCGCAAGCATGCCGCGCCCCGCCGGCCGATCTGCCGCCCACCCGCTCAGGTAAAGTCCCGCGCGTGAGCACGAGACAGCGATACCGCCTGCGCAACCCCGCCACCGGCCGTGAGATCCTGGTGGAGGCGGAGCCCGGTGAGATCTACCTCGACCGCGAATCGGACGAGCCGCTTGAGGTCGTCGGCAAGGTGCTGCCGCTGGCGCCCTCACCGTCGCGACTGCCGTGGTCCGTGGAGAACCTGCGCTTCTGCCCATGGTGCGACCAGCTCGCGCAGAAGGACCTCAACGACTGTCCCACCTGCGCGCGGCGCATGGGGCCGCTTTGACCGCTCGGATCGCGCTCGCGGCCTGCGCGGCGCTGCTCGCCGTGAGCCTCGGCGCGTGCGGCAGCAGCAGCGTCTCCGACGCGGTGCCCAAGAGCGCCCCGGAAATCACGCCGCCCACCGACACCAGCGCCGAAAAGGCCGCCGTGCAGACGACCTCGACCTCCACCACGGCCACCAAAACCACCAGCACCACGGGCACAGGCTCCTCCGGCGAAACCCCCAGCAGCGAAGGCAGCGGGGAATCCTCCAGCGGCGAAGGCTCCAGCGAATCCAGCCCCTCCGGCGGCGCTTCGGCGGGAGAAAAAGAAAAAGCGGGGTCCGGGGAAAGCAGCACCAAAGGCGGCAGCGAATCCTCCGGTAGCTCCAGCCCGACCGGCGGCGCCAGCGCCCCTTAGCTCACCCCGCGGCATCGCGCCGCCCAGCGGGGCCCTAGGCGGAGACCTAGGGGGTGGAGATCAGCGTGGCGCTGTAGGTCAGACGGGCGGTCTGATACAGGCAGAAATACGTCACTGGGCTGCCGACTTCGGTGTGGTCGGTCTGGGCGCTGGTGCTGGTGCACTGCTTCTTCGGCCGGCTGGCGCGCCAGGAGGTGTCGTTGCCGAAGCCCAACGCCAGCGCGGGCGCCCACGACGGCACGGTCAGCGCGATCACGTCGCCCTTCTTCACCGGGATGGTGGTTTCCAGCGGGAACTGGGCGGTCTTGCCGAAATACGGTTCCAGTTTGACCAGCGGGCTCTGAGCGATCAGCTTGTAGGTCAGGTGCGGGGTCTTCAGCGCGCGCAGAATGGCGATGCCGGCTTCGGACGGGCCGCCCTCGTTGGCGTTGAAGAACTTGATCTGGGTGGCGTTGGGCCTGCCGAGCGTGATCGTCCAGGCGACGATGGTGCCCGAGCGGATGGCGCTCAGCGGGTTGCTCGCCGCGCCGACCTTGACCTGGAAGCCGGTGGTGCGGCTCAGGGCCAGGCACGGGCTGGCGGGGCAGCTGGGGACGGTGGCGGGCGTTGTCACCCCGATCACGCCCACTTCGGCCAGCGTGGCCGGCGCAGCGGCCGGCACGAGTAGCGCGAGCGAGGTGCTCACGAGGATTGCAGTGTTTATGCGTCTCATCTGGTCATTCAACACGCGACCGCCCTGGATGTAGCGGTTGGTCTATTTCGCTACCGCCCGCCGAGTTCCTGCGCGGTGGCGGCGATCTCCTGCTGATCGCCCGCCCCAGGCACCCACGGCAGGCGCAGGGGATCGCCCTCGTAGCGCGGGATCACGTGGACGTGGAAGTGGAAGACCGACTGCCACGCGGCCGCGCCGCAGGAGTTCAGGAGGTTGACGCCACTGGCGCCGAGATGCTCCTTGACAAGGCCGGCGAGCCGCCTGGCGGCGAGCGCCACCGCCTGCAGGTCCTCGGCCGGGACGCTCAGGAGGTCCGTGGCGTGGGCGCGCGGGATCACCAGCGCGTGGCCCCGCGTGGCGGGAGCGATATCCATGAAGGCGATCGTGCGCTCGTCTTCGTCCACGATGCTGGCGGGAATCTCGCCGGCGAGGATCTTGCAGAAGATGCAATCGGGATCGGCCATGCGGCGAAGCCTAGATGTTCTGCATCAACCCGCGCGCGCAGGCGAGTGCCTGCTCGCGGGTGCAGAGCTCGCCCGCGTACTGCGCCGCCGCCAGCTGCTCCAGCAGCTCCCCCACGATCGGCCCGGTCGGGATGCCCAGCTCACGCGCCAGCTCGTCGCCCCGCAGCAGCGGGCGGCCGGGGCCCTCCGCGCGCCAGCGCAGGGCGTCCGCGAGCAGGCCTCGAGCCACGCCCAGATGCGCGTCGATGGCCTCCTGCGCGTGATCGCCGCGCGTGGCCAGCCGGTCGGCCACCGACAGCAGCGTCACGTCCACCTCGACCGGGGAGCAGGCGCGCAGGTAGGTGAACGCCGTCCGCCTGGACAGCGGCTGGGGCTCGTGGACCAGGAATCCAAGGCGCAGGTGATGGCGCACGAGCGCGGCCACGTGTGCGCGCAGCCGCTCGCTGGCGCGCAGCCGGCCGAGCAGCGCACGGGCCAGCTCGGCCCCGCGGACATCGTGTCCGATGAACGTCACCCGCCCGTCCTCGGGACGGATCGCGCGGGTCAGCGGCTTGGCCGCGTCGTGCAGCAGCGCGCCCCAGCGCAGGGCCTCGCCGCGACTCATCTCATCCGCCAGCGGCTCCGCCAGCAGCGCGCGCACCTCGCCTCGGTGCGGCGCGATCGCCGCGTCCAGATCGGAGCCCTCGGGGGGCCCCCCGTCGGTCAGCTCGATCGTCCTGTCGAGGACCTCCAGCGTGTGGCCGTGCACGTCGCGGTGGTGGAAGTGGCTCTGCTCGACGCCTCGCATCGCCTCCAGCTCGGGCAGCACCACGGCGGTGGCGGACAGCTCGTCCATCATCTCCAGGCCGCGCCGCGCCTGCGGGGCGGCGAGGATCCGCCGCAGCTCCGCGAACACGCGCTCGGCGGAGACGCCGCTCAGCGCGGCTGCCTCGGCGCCCGCGCGGCGCACGGTCTGGGCCTCCGGATCGAAGCCCAGCTCGACCGCCACCCGCGCCAGGCGCAGCACGCGCAGGGGATCGTCGGCGAACGCTCGTGGCCCGGCCATGCGCAGGCGGCGCGCCTCGATGTCCGCCAGGCCCCCCAGCGGGTCTATCGGAGCTCCCCCGGCCACCGGCTCGGCGATGGCGTTGACGGTGAAGTCGCGTAGCGCCAGGTCGGCCTCCAGCGTCGCTCCCCGCATCGGCTCCACGTCGATCTGCCACGAGCGGTCGCGCGCCACCACCCTCCAGGACCCGAAGTCCTCCGAGAGGGCAAAGCAGGCAGCGCGACCGGCTGCGCGAGCGAGTGCACGCGCAGCCTCCGCGGGATCGCCCTCGACCACCACGTCCAGATCGGCCGTCCGGCGGCCCAGCCGGCGGTCGCGCACCGCGCCGCCCACCACCCACGCGCTGCGGCCCGCCAGGGCCGCGCGAGCCACCT
>DAINPC010000040.1:9311-13226 GCA_036743695.1 Solirubrobacteraceae bacterium
AGGCGGCGCGCCACCTCCTCGGCGGTGATCCGCTCGCTGCCCTGCAAGCCGATCAGGATGGCGCTCTTGCCGCGCAGCCTCTCGGCCCGCGCGTCCACGCCCAGATCGACGGTGATGCTGTCCATGCTCACGGTGCCCACCAGCGGGTGGCGGTGGCCGCCGATGAGCACGTCCGCATTGTTGGACAGGCCGCGCCGCCAGCCGTCGCCGTAGCCGATCGGGACCACCGCGATGCGCGTGTCCTGCTCGGCCACGAACTGGCGCCCGTAGCCGGCGCTCTCCCCTGCCTCGCACAGCCTGACCTCGGCCACGTAGGAGCTCAGCTCCAGCGCCGGCTCGAGCGCCCGGGCGGCGGGATCCTTGCCGAATGGGTCCATGCCGTAGATGGCGATGCCGCAGCGCACCATGTCGAACTGCGCCTCCGCGTCGCGCAGCACAGCAGCGCTGTTGGCCGCGTGCACCAGCAGCTCCGGCTGTTCGGCCTTGACGGTGGCAGCCCAGCTCTTGAAGGCCCCCAGCTGGCGTGCGAAGAAGCTCGTGTCGCTGAGATCGTCAGCGGTGGCGAAATGGGTCATCACGCCCGCCAGCTCGATCCCGGGACTCTCCCGCGCGGCGCGCGCCACGCGCGATGCCTCCGCCGCGTCGCGCGTACCGAGGCGGCCCATGCCCGAATCGAGCTTGACGTGGACGCGCCCGCCGCCCGCGTCGGCGACCGCCTGCAGGTAGCGCTCATTCCACACCACCACGTCGGCGCCTGCCGCCAGCGCCTCCTCCAGTTCCACCACGCTGAGCGCGCCCATCACCAGGATCCGCACCCCCCGCAGGCCCGCCTGGCGAAGCTCGCGCACCTCGCTGCCGCTGGCGACCGCCAGCCAGCTGGCGCCGCCGGCGAGCGCCGCGCGGGCGCTCTGCGCGGCGCCGTGGCCGTAGCCGTCGGCCTTGACCACCGCGCACAGCTCCGCGCCGCGGCGCAGCTCGGTGCGCAGACGAGCGCAGTTGCGCTCGATCGCCGCCACGTTCACGCGCGCCTGCGCGCGGACTGGCGCCGCGTCGTCGGCGTCAATCGGCTGGGCTGCGAGCAGATCAGCCATCCTCGCCCCCCTCCCCGCGCGGCGCCGGCGAGCGCGCGCCGGGCAGCGCGGCGATCACGTCGGATGCGACCACGCCCTCGGTCGAGCCCACCCGGCGAGCAGCCAGCCTGCCGGCCCGGGCATGCAGCCAGACGCCGGCGGCGGCGGCCGTGAAGGCGTCCAGCCCGCGTGCCAGCAGAGCGGCGATGACACCGGTCAGTACGTCCCCCGTGCCCGCCGTGGCCAGCGCGGGACTCCCGCCGGGACTCACCGCGACGGTGCCCCCGGGCTGCGCGATCAGCGTGTCGTCCCCCTTCAGCACCACCACCGCAGCGGCCTGCTCGGCGGCCGCGCGGACGTGCTGCAGGCGGTTGCGCTCGATCTCTGCGCTGTCCAACTCCAGCAGCCGGGCCAGCTCGCCCGCGTGCGGCGTGAGCACCGTGGGCGCGCTGCGCCCCGTCAACTCGCCGAGGCGCCCTGCGTGCGCGTTTAGGCCATCGGCGTCCAGCACCATCGCCATGTCCGCCCGCTGGGCGAGACGGCGCGCGAACGCGCCCGCGCCCTCGCTGCGGCCGAGCCCCGGGCCGAGCGCCAGGGCGCCGCCGCGACCGCCCGCGTCGAGTACGCGCTCGACAGCCTCCAGCGTGAGCGCGCCGTCGTTCTCCGCGAGGCCGATGGTCATCAGCTCGGGTGTCCCGCCGCCGGCCATGATCGCCTGCAAGGAGGCGGGCACGCACGCCGTGACATAGCCCGCGCCCGCCCGCATGCTCGCCCGCGCGGCCATCGCCGGGGCACCCGTGAGCCCGCGCGAGCCGCCCGCCACGAGCACGTGTCCGGAGGTGAACTTGGTCCCCGAGGGCTCCCTGCGCGGCAGCGCCGCCGCGATCGAATCCTCGATCAGGCCGATCGAGGCGTCCGCCGGCGCGCCGCGGGGTATGCCGATGTCGATCGCCTCCATAGCCCCCGCGCACGCCTTGCCCGGCCGGATCCACAGGCCGGGCTTTGCAGCGTGGAAGGTCACGGTGACCGCCGCGCCCACCGCCCGGCCCGAGACGACGCCAGTGGAGGCGTCCACGCCGCTGGGCACGTCCACGCTCACGACCGCCGCCCCCGCCGCGGCCGCCGCGTTGATCGCGTCGATCGCCTCCGCAACCGTCCCCCGAGGCTCGCCGCGGAACCCCGTGCCGAGCAGCGCATCCACGATCACCGCGCCAGCTCCCAGCGGATCCGCGCCCGCACGCTCCCCCCCGCTCCACGGCAAGCCGTCCAGGCGCACGGGAGGCTGGCCGGGCAGCCGCTGGAGGTTCGTGCGCGCGTCGCCTGCGAGCTCCCGCGGCGGCGCCACGCACAGGACGCTCACCCGCCTGCCCGCCTCGCGCAGCAGGCGCGCCACCACCAGGCCGTCACCGCCGTTGTTGCCCTTCCCGCACACCACCGCCACAGGGCCGTCCGGGGCCACGCGCTTCACCGCTCGCGCGACGCCCGCCCCGGCGCGCTCCATCAGGTCGAGCCCCTCGATGCCGCGCTGCTCGATGGCCCAGCGGTCGATGCCGCGCATCGTCTCAGCGTCGGGCAGCGGCATCAGCCAGTCGGGCAGTCCCCTCACGAGCAGCGATGCTAGATGGTCGCTGCGCCCTCGGCACGCCGCGCCGGCACGGCGGCCGGCGGCTGACGGCATCGCGCGGGCGGCCAGGCAGGGCCGCGCGCCGGCGAGGAGGTGCTACTCGACGGTGACCGTCTTGGCCAGGTTGCGCGGCTGGTCCACGTTGAGCGAGCGTCGCCGCGCGATCTCGTAGGCGAGCACCTGCAGCGGGATGATCGCGAGGATCGGCTGGAGCATCCAGTCGATGGCGGGCAGGGTGATGACGGAGTCGGCCTGGCTGGCCACACGATCATTTCCGACGGTGGCAATGGCGATCACCCGCGCTCCCCGCGCGCGGACCTCCTGCATGTTGGACGCCACCTTCTCCAGCACGGGCGAGTCCGTGGCCACGCACACCACGGGCGTGGAGTCGTCCAGCAGGGCGATCGGGCCGTGCTTCATCTCCCCCGCGGCGTAGGCGTCGGTGGCGATGTAGGAGATCTCCTTGAGCTTCAGCGCGCCCTCCAGCGCGACCGGCAGGCCGACGTGACGGCCGATGTAGAGGAAGAACTCGTTCTGCCAGTAGGTCTCCGCGATCGGGCGCACCTGCTCGTTGACGCTTCCGAGCACCTCGTCGATGCAGTGCGGCAGGCGCTTGACCTCCCCCACCAGCTCCGCCAGCCGCGCCGGCTCGATCGTGCCCCGCAGCTCGGCCAGGCGCAGGCCCAGCAGGTACATGACCGCCACCTGGCAGAGGAAGGTCTTGGTGGCGGCCACCCCGATCTCCAGCCCAGCGCGCGTGAACAGCACGCCGTCCGCGTCGCGCGTGGCCTGCGAGCCCATCACGTTCGTGACCGCCAGCACGCGGGCGCCGCGCTCGTGCGCCAGGCGCATCGCGGCGAGCGTGTCCGCGGTCTCGCCCGACTGGGTGATCCCGAGCACCAGGTCGCCGGGCCCGACCACGGGGTTGCGGTAGCGGTACTCGGAGGCGATGTCCATCTCCACGGGCACGCGCGCCCACTCTTCGATGGCATAGCGCCCGATCAGGCCCGCGTGGTAGGAGGTGCCGCACGCCACTATCACGATCCGGCGCACGTCCTGCAGGATGGACTCGTCCAGCGCGCCCTCCTCCTGCAGGTCCACCCCGTCGCCACGCGCGGTGCGATCGGAGATCGCGTCGGCCACCGAGTCGGCCTGTTCGTGGATCTCCTTCAGCATGAACGTCTCAAAGCCGCCCTTCTCGGCGGTCTCCTCGTCCCAGTC
>DAINPC010000041.1:0-12862 GCA_036743695.1 Solirubrobacteraceae bacterium
CCTGCGCGGAGAGGCTCGTGCCGGAGGTGTGCGGCGTCATGCCGTGGTGGGGCATGGTGCGCCACGGGTGGTCCCTGGGCGCGGGCTGCGGGAACCAGACGTCGCCCGCGTAGCCGGCGAGCTGCCCGCTGGCGCACGCCGCGGCGACGGCGTCGCGGTCGCAGATCTTGCCGCGCGCTGTGTTGATGAGATAGGAGCCCCGCTTCATCCTGGCGAGCAGCTCCGCGTCGAACAGGCTCTCGGTCTCGGGGTGCAGCGGCGCGTTGATGGTCACCACGTCGCAGACCTCCACAAGCGACTGGACGGTGGGGTGGAAGGTGACGCCCAGCTCCCGCTCGAGATCCGCGGGCAGGCGGTGGCGGTCGGTGTAGTGCAGCCCCACCTCGAACGGCTTCAGCCGCCGCAGCACCGCCGAGCCGATCCGCCCGGCGGCCACCGTGCCGACCTGCATGCCCTCGAGGTCGTAGGAGCGCGAGACGCAGTCGGCGATGTTCCAGCCGCCGTCCACCACCCACTGGTAGGAGGGGATGTAGTTGCGCACCAGCGCCAGGATCATCATCACCACGTGCTCGGCCACGCTGATGCTGTTGGAGTAGGTCACCTCGGCGACGGTCACGCCGTGCTCGATGGCCGCCTGCAGGTCAACGTGGTCGGAGCCGATCCCCGCGGTCAGCGCCAGCTTCAGCTGCGGCGCCTTGGCGATCCGCTCGGCGGTCAGGTAGGCGGGCCAGAACGGCTGGGAGATCACGACCTCGGCGTCGGCGAGCTCGCGCTCGAACACCGAGTCCGGGCCGTCCTTGTCCGAGGTGACGATCAGCTCGTGCCCGAGGCCCTGCAGGAGCTCGCGCAGGCCGAGCTCGCCGGAGACGCTGCCGAGCAGCTCGCCGGGCGTGAAGCCGATCGCATCGGGCGTGGGCGCGCTCTGCCTGTCGTGGTAGCGCTCGACCTTGGGGATGTCATCGCGCGCACAGGCCGGCGGATAGCCGTCGACCGGATCGTCGTAGAGCACGCACAGGACCTTCGCCATGAGCTGATCCCTTCCTCGCTGTTTGCCGTCCCGCTCCGCTCGGGCGCTGAACGCGGTCAGCCGATTATGAGCCAGCGGGCCCCGTGGTTGTATCGTCGTCTTGCGTGGGACCCGAACGGCTTCTCCGGCGCGATGACTGAACAAGTTCGCCATCCCCTGTTCGCTCGCCTATACGCGCGGTTGGCGCCGCTGGCGGAAAGCCGCGGCGGGGCGGAGCATCGGCGCGAGCTGTTGGAAGGGTGCGCCGGGCGCGTGCTCGAGATCGGCGCGGGCAGTGGCTCCAACTTCGCCCACTACCCCACCACGGTCGACGAGGTGATGGCGCTGGAGCCCGAGGCCCATCTGCGCGAGCACGCCCGGCGGGCCGCCGCCCAGGCGGCGGTGCGGGTGTCCGTGTGCGGCGGTCACGCCGCCAGCCTGCCCTTCGAGGAGGGCAGCTTCGACGTGGGCGTGGCCTCGCTGGTGCTCTGCTCGGTGTCCGACCAGCAGGGTGCGCTGGCGGAGCTGTTCCGCACCATCCGCCCGGGCGGTGAGCTGCGCTTCTACGAGCACGTTCGCGCGCACAGCTCGGGTGAGGCGCGCGTCCAGGATCTGGCCGACGCCACCTTCTGGCCGCGCATCGCCGGCGGCTGCCACCTCGGACGCGACACCAGCGCGGCGATCGAGCGCGCGGGCTTTGAGATCGAGCGCTGCGAGCGCTTCGCGTTCAGCCCCGCGCGCTATCTGCCGCCCGCCGCGCACATCCTCGGCGCGGCCCGCCGGCCATGAGCACGGCCCGCCGGCGATGAGCGCGGCCCGCCGGCGATGAGCGCGGCTCCCGCCGCGGCTCGTGCCTCCGGGCGCTGCACTCGGACATAATCCCCGCGATGAGAGCCATCCAGATAGTCGAGGAGTCCGGTCCCGACAGTGCGCTGGCGCTCGTCGAGCTGCCCGAGCCCGAGGCCTCGCACATGCTCACGCCCGGTGAGGGCGTGGTGGTCGAGGTGCACGCCGCGGGCGTGTCGTTCCCGGAGCTGCTGCAGACGCGGGGCGAGTACCAGATGAAACCGCCGCTGCCGTTCGTGCCCGGGAGCGAGGTGGCGGGCGTGGTGCTCAGCGCTCCGCCCGGGGCGTCGGTCGCGCCGGGCGAGCGGGTGGCGGCGTTCTGCGCGCTGGGCGGCTTCGCCGAGACGGCTGTGGCGCCCGAGTTCTTCACATTCGCGCTGGCCGACGAGCTGGACTTCGCGCAGGGGGCTGGGCTGGTCCTCAACTACCACACGGCCTACTTCTCGCTCCTCATGCGCGGGCGCCTGAAGGAGGGCGAGAGCGTGCTCGTCCACGGCGCCGCCGGCGGCGTCGGCACAGCCTCGATCCAGGTCGCCAAGGCCATCGGTGCGAGCACGATCGCGCTGGTCTCGAGCGAGGCCAAGCGGCAGGTGGCCGAGGAAGCGGGCGCCGATCGCGTGGTGCTCCTGGGCGACGACTGGAAGGACGAGGTCAAGGAGCTCTCGGGCGGGGGCGTGGACGTGGTGCTGGACCCCGTGGGCGGAGAGCGCTTCACCGACAGCCTGCGCAGCCTGCGCGAGAACGGCCGGCTGATCGTGGTGGGCTTCGCGGGCGGCTCGATCCCGGAGGTCAAGGTCAACCGGCTGCTGCTTGGCAACACCGAGGTCATCGGCGCCGGCTGGGGCGCTTACGTGATGGGCAAGCCCGATCTGAACCGCGAGATCGGCGCCCAGGTGGGCCGCATGGTGGACGAGGGCTTCATCCGCCCGATCGTCGGCGAGCGCTTCCCGCTGGAGCGCGCGGCGGACGCGCTGAGGACGCTCGACGAGCGCCGCGCCACGGGCAAGATCGTGCTCGACGTGCGCGCGGGCTGAGCGCCCGCGGCCCGGCTAACCGGCCTTCAGCAGCTCGCGCCAGCCGTCGGCGTCGAGCACGGCCGGCTCGGTCGAGTCGATGAAGTCGATCAGCACGTCGATGAAGCGCTCGGGCTCGTCGAGCTGCGGGAAGTGCCCGGAGTGGGCGAACACCTCCAGGCGGCTGCCTGGCAGCTGCTCGTGGGTGGCGCGGCCGTGGGCGACGGGTATCAGCGAGTCCTGCTCGCCCCACATCAGCAGCAGCGGCACGTGCTCGGCGAGGTAGAGGCGGTTGGCGGCGTTGACGCGCTGCCCGCCCGGCTCCACCACCGAGCGCAGCGTGTGCAGGAACGCCGCGCGCGTCTCGCGGTCGGACAGCGTGGCGTGTCCACGGGCGATCTCCTCGATGTCCGTCCCCGCCCGCAGCCCCACGCGGCGCAGCAGCGCACCGGCCATGCGTCCCACCTCGAGCAGCCGGCTGGCCGCCAGCAGCGGCAGGAGGAGATCCGAGCCGGGTAGCGTGGCGGCCCGCAGCAGCAGGCTCACGTCGCGCCCGAGGCCGCCGCTGTCGAGCAGCACGAGCCGCTCGCAGCGCTCGGGGAACTGGTAGGAGATCTGCATCGCGATCCCTCCGCCCAGCGAGTGCCCGAGGAAGCTCGCGCGGTCGTGGCCGAGGGCGAGCAGCAGATCGCGCACGCTGCTGGCGTGGGCGCCGAGTGAGTAGTCGCCCTTGGGCTTGGCCGAGTGCCCGTGGCCGATCAGGTCGGGGGCGATCACGGTGAAGCGCCGGGCCAGGTAGGGCATCACCCGCCGCCACGTGCTCGAGTCCGCCGTGATCCCGTGGATCAGCACCAGGACGGGGCCGCTGCCGGCTTGGCGATAGGCGACGCGGTGCCCGTGGAGGGTCAGCTCGCGCAGCTCGAGCTCGTCGGCGGGGCTCAGGGTGCTCAGGCTCATGCGCAGCCTTCAACAGTAGCGCTCGCCGACGGCGGAACCGCTGTCTACGGGGGTTATCCCGAGGTTGGGCTGGGGGGAGCGCCACCCTCCGCTCGGTGGCCGGCCGCATCGACAGGGACGCGCGGCCCGCTCAAAATCGAAAGGGCATGAGCGCCGCCGCGGAAAAGCTCGCCCCGCCCGTGCCGGCGGGCCCCACGCCGGAGGAGATCCAGGCTCCGGTGCTGGAGAGCCTTGACCGGGCGGTGACGGCGCTGATCACGGGGGTGCCGCCGCTGCTGCTGGCGCTGGCGGGCTGGCAGCTGTGGAACCGCGAGCTGCGCTGGCTCGACGTGGTGATCTTCGTGGTGATGTACGTGCCGGTCGGGCTGGGCGTGACGGTGGGCTTTCACCGGCTGCTGACGCATCGCAGCTTCATGACCTCGGCGTGGATGCGGGGCATGCTGGCGGTGCTGGGGACGATGTCGGTGGAGGGTCCGGTGATCTCGTGGGTCGCGGACCACCGCAAGCACCACGCCTACTCCGACCGCCTGGGCGACCCCCACAGCCCTCATGTGGACCACGGCGGCGGCTGGCGCGGCGCCCTGCGCGGCCTGGCCCATGCGCACGTGGGCTGGCTGTTCGACCACAGCCAGCGCGGCGCCCGCGAGCGCTTCGCGCCCGATCTGCTGAGCGATCCGGTGGTGGCGTTCGTGGACAGGACGTTCCTGCTGTGGTCGCTGCTGGGGCTGGCGATCCCGTTCGGCCTCGGCGTGCTGATCGGCGGCACTGTGAACGCGGGCCTTGACGGCATGCTGTGGGGCGGCGCCGTGCGCATCGTCCTGCTTCACCACGTCACCTACAGCATCAACTCGCTGTGCCACTTCTTCGGGCGGCGGCGCTTCCTGACGGACGATCACTCGCGCAACCTGCTGTGGCTGGCGCCGTTGTCCTTTGGCGAGGCGTGGCACAACAACCACCACGCCTTCCCCACCTCTGCGTTCCACGGCCTGGGCCGCACGGAGATCGATTTCTCCGGGCTGCTCATCACTGCGCTGGAGCGCGCGGGGCTCGTGTGGGACGTGCAGCGGGTCGCGCCTGAGCGCCAGGCCGCCAGGGCGCTGGCACGCTGAGCGCTCGGCGCGGGCGGCGCGGGCGGCGCCGTGGGAGGATTGCCGGGATGGATCAACGCGCTCGGCTCTCGCCGGAGGCGTCCGTGCCAGGCGGCGCGGACGTTCACCGCTGGATGCCGGCCCTGGCGGCCGGGCTGTCGATTGGCGAATACGCGCGTTCGCTGATGCGCAGGCTGGCGTTCCTGGCGGCGGTCCTGCTGGCGGCGATCTGGGCGCTGGCCGGGCAGGGCTACTTCTGGCCGGCGTGGGCCTGGCTCGGGCTGGGCGACCTGGTGTTGCTGGACTTCACGGCCGGCTGGGCGTGGCGCCATCCCCCGGGCGCGGCGCGGCGGGTGGCCTGCGTGTGGGCGCTGGTGGGCGTGGCGGCGGTGATCCTGGTGTTCACGTGGCTGCTGACGTGGCTGCTGGCGGGCGTGCACGAGTTCTGGCCGGCGTGGGCGCTGCTGGGCCTGGCGACGGCAGGCAGCGGCTACTCGCTGGTGGCGTTGCAGGACCGCGTGCTGGTCGCCCAGGGGCGCCGTGCGCTGCGCGCCCGGATCGACATGCTGACGCGCACCCGCCGCCAGGCGGTGGACGCCCAGGCGGCGGAGCTGCGACGGATCGAGCGCGACCTGCACGACGGCGCGCAGGCGCGGCTGGTCGCGCTGACGCTGCAGCTGGGCCGCGCGGAGCTGCGCGTGGGCGATCAGCCGGAGGTCCGCCAGCTGATCCACGACGCTCAGCGCGAGGCCCGCTACGCGATCGCCGAGCTGCGTGACCTGGCGCGCGGGATCGTGCCGCCGCTGCTGGCCGACCGCGGCCTGGTGGCGGCGGTGGAGTCGCTGGCTGTCCGCTATGGCCTGGGCACCTCGATCGACGCGGACACGCACCGCAGCCTGGCGCCGGCGGTGGAGAGCGCGGCCTACTTCGTGATCGCGGAGGCCCTCACGAACACGGCCAAGCACGCCGACGCCGAGCGCAGCTGGGTGGCGATGAGCGACGAGCACAGGGCGCTGGCGGTGCTGGTGGGCGACGACGGCACGGGAGGCGCGGACGCTGAGGGCCTGGGGCTGGCAGGGCTGCGCGCCCGCGTGGAGGCGCTTGACGGGAGCCTGCACGTGGAGAGCCCGCCGGGCGGCGGCACGGTCGTGGAGGTGAGGCTGCCGTGCGGGTAGTGGTGGCGGAGGATCTGGCGCTGCTGCGCGAGGGGCTGGTGGCGCTGCTGCGCGAGAACGAGATCGAGGTGGTGGCCCAGGTCGAGGACGGCCCGGGGCTGCTGCGGGCGATAGCGGGCCACAAACCGGACCTGGTGATCGTCGACGTTCGTCTGCCGCCCACCTACAGCGACGAGGGCCTGCTGGCGGCGATCGAGGCACGCAGGCGCCAGCCGGCGCTGGGCGTGCTGGTGCTCTCCCAGTACGTGGAGACGGCCTACGCCAGCGAGCTGATCGGCGAGGACACGGCTGGGATCGGCTACCTGCTGAAGGAGCGCGTGGGCGACGTGCGCGCGTTCCTGGACGCGCTGCGGCGCGTGGCGGCGGGAGGCACGGTGCTCGACCGCCAGGTGGTGGCGGAGCTGCTGGCTCCGCGCGACGGCGCCGTGGAGGGCCTGTCGGGGCTGACGGCGCGCGAGCGCGAGGTGCTGGCGCTGATGGCGGAGGGGCGCTCGAACGCGGCGATCGCGGAGAGCCTGGTGGTCACCTCGGGGGCGGTGGAGAAGCACATCACCAATATCTTCTCCAAGCTCGAGCTTCCCGCATGCGATGACGATCATCGCCGGGTGCTGGCCGTCCTGGCGTATCTGCGCCTGGCGCGGTAGCTGCGCGCTGCGGCTCGGAGACCTGATAAAAACACGCAGATCGATATGAGGATCCGCTCATGAAGGTCATCGGCGCAGGGCTGCCGCGCACCGCGACCACCACTCAGATGTTCGCGCTCGAACAGCTCGACTGCTGTCCGTGCTACCACATGCGCGACCTGCTCGTCGATCTCGAGGGCGGCCTGCCGCTGTGGGAGCGTGTCGTCGAGGGCACCCCCGACTGGGAGGCCATCTTCGGCACGGCGCGCTCGATCGTGGACTGGCCCGCGGCCCGCTACTACCGCGAGCTGATGGACTACTACCCGGAGGCGAAGGTGCTGCTGAGCGTCCGCGGTGGCGAGGAATGGGCGCTCAGCATGCAGCAGACGGTGTGGGGGATCTTCCACGGCGACACGGTCATCCACCACCTGTGCGAGGCACGCGCCGTGCTGGACCCGCTGTGGCAGCGCTACATGAAGCTGATGCGCCACTTGACCTGGGACGACGGGGTCGGCGCGCTCGCGGGCGACAGCTCGACCACCGAGGGCCTGATCGCTGTGATGGAGCGCTGGAACGAGTCCGTCAAGGCGAGCGTTCCGGCCGAGCGCCTGCTCGTGTGGGATCCGCGCGAAGGCTGGGAGCCGCTGTGCGAGTTCCTGGAGGCTCCCGTTCCGCCCAAGCCGCTGCCGCGGCTGAACGACACCGACTCCTTCCGTGAGGGCATCATCGGCGGTGCCCTGGACGTGGTGAACGAGTGGTGGGACGTGCGCGAGCGACCGATCAGCGGGCTGCACGGCGCCGTCCTCACTTGAGGGCGATGCCAGAGCGCGGAGCGGTTTGATGGCCGGCGATCTGCTGGAGCGGGTGCGCGCGGAGATCGACGCGCGCCGCAAGGAGCTGCGCCCCCATCTGGCCGAGTACGAGCGGCTGCTGAGCGCCGCGGAGGCGCTGGGGATAGGCATCGGCGAGGCCGGCCTGAGCCTGCCGCGAGCGGCCGCCCGCAGAGCGGCCCGCCCCGCGGCCGTCGCCCGCAAGCCCGCAGCGGGCAGGTCCTCCCGCGGCGCGGCCCCCAAAGCCCCCAAGCGCAAGGCGGCGACTCCCAAGGCGGCGCCGGCGCGGAGACCCCCCACGGCCAGGTCCGGCAAGACACGCTCGCCCGCCCTGAGAGGCGCCGCCCAGCACGCGATCGCAGCGGCGCTGGAGCACGGCTCGCACACGGTCGGCGAGCTGGCGGTGGTCACGGCGATGAGCGCGCCGAGCGTGCGCGAGAGCTTGCGGCGGATGCTGAGCGCGGGGACCGTGGAGCGCGCCAGGCGCGAGGGCAAGGCGGCCTATGCGCTGGCCGCCGCCGCGGTCGCCGGTCGCTGACCCACCGAGCGGGCGATCCCCAGAGAGCGGGGCGTGGGAGGCAGAGCGGAGCTCGCGGCGGTCAGGCGGGCGCCGGCGCGGGCTGCTTGGACGCCCTGGCGGCCTTGGCGGCGGCCCTGGGACCGAGGAAGGGCGTGAGCGCCATGTAGATCAGCTGGGGGGCGGCCTCGGGCAGCTGGGCGATGCAGGCGTTCTCGATGTAGTGGTGCAGGACCTGCACCACGCCTCCGGCGACGGCCTCGGCGGCGATGGCGGGCACGGTGGCGCCCTCGCGGGCCAGCTGGTAGCCCGGTTGCAGGTAGACGGCGAAGCCGCGCAGAGCCGCACTGCGTATCTCGATCGCCTCGGGGCTGGAGGCGAACGTGTCGACGAGGATCAGGTGCGCATGGGCGGGCTCGGAGGTCAGGTAGGCGATCAGCGCGCCCAGGCCGGCGGCGACGGCGCGGGGCCAGTCGTGTTCGTATGCCTGGTAAGCCTCGGCGGTGATCTGGAGCGCCTGGTGCAGGCCGACCTTCTGTGCGCCCAGGTGGGCGTCGTGCTTGGAGGCGTAGATGCTGTAGAAGGTCTGGTTGGAGACGTTGGCGCGCCGCGCGATCTCCGGAATCGTGAGGCCGGCGAGCCCCTTCTCGGCGACGATTGCCGCGGTCGCGTCCACGATCCGCTCGCGCTGGCTTTTGACGATGAACTGGCGCGGCAGGTCGCTGCGGCCGCTCGGCAGGCGGCCCTCGGCCCGGCGGGCACGCGGCGATGCCTGCGCGGCGCACGCCTCGCCGCGCGTGAGAGCGGGGGCGCCCAGGCCGGGCGGCACCTTGCGCGGGTAGGAGGTGGCCCAGGCGGCGAGCTCCTCGACGAGGCCCGGCAGCTCGCCCTCGCGGCCCTCGCGCAGGCGCGCGGAGCTGACCTCGCGGATGCCGCCGATGATCACCTTGACGGTCAGGTCGGCCTTGCCCCGTGCGGGCGCTCCGTCGCGGCTGGCGAGGATGCGCGCCTCGAGCGCATCGAGGGTCCGGCGGCGGCGTTCCAGCGCGCGCGGGCCGGCGCCGAAGGCGCCGAGCATCAGCAGCGACATGGCGTCGGGCTCGGCCACGGCCAGATCGGCGAACGCGTGCATGGCCCCGCTCAGGCGCTGGTCACCGGGGCCGTCGGCCTCGTAGGCGCTCATCACGGTGCGGGCGGTCCGCTGGGCGATCTCGTCATAGGCGCTCAGGAACAGCTCTTCCTTGTCGCTGAACAGGCTGTAGAAGGTCGGCTGTGAGACGTGTGCGAGCTTGGCGAGGTCGAGGATGCGCACGGACGGGTAGCCCTTCCGGGCGATCAGCTCGATCAACGCTCCGCGCAGGCGTTCGCACTGGTCGGCCTTGACGGTCTCGGGGTCCAGGCCGTGGGTGCCGGTGGGCAGCGGCCGGTAGCGCTCCGCTGAGCCGCCGTCCCCTCGCGCGCTCCCGGCGGCGACGATCGATGCGGTGTCATCGGCGGTGAGCGGCTTGTGCGTGACATCGCTGGCGGCCATGCCGATCAAACCTCCCCCTTGACAACTAGCAAAATCGAGAGTATCAAACTCGTTCACAGCTTGGTCACAGCGTTGGGCGTGGAGATTGGGTGGAGATCACCCCTTGATGGCGCGCGAGCTGCCGAGCAGGGCCCCGCTTGCGTCGAGCGCCTGGACCTGCACGTATGGCTCCGGGCCGGGTGCTTTCAGGGACGTCTCAAAGCCGCTGCTGACGGCGGTGGCAACGGGCGCGAGCTGCTGCACGGAGGGCCCGGCCAGCAGGCGCCAGCTGGCGGTGCGGGTGTCTCCGTTCCAGCTGGCATAGACGGTCACGGGCGCGCCGGCGGAGGATTCGCCGCCGGCAGAGCTGGAGGCGACGATGGCGGGTGCTTCGCTGGGCGTGCCGGTCCAGGTGAAGCGGTAGCCCCGGTATGACTGGTAGGAGCCGTGCATGTGCACGTCGAACAGGAGCGTGCCGCCGGCGCTGAACTCGGAGAAGTAGGGCGCGGAGCCCCAGCCGAGGAACACGTCGCCGTTGGCCAGCGTCTGGAGCCCGCCCTGGCTGCCGGCCGACAGCGTGGGGGTGGGATGCTCGTACTGCGCGAGCACCGTGTCGGTTCGCTTGGCGGGATCGAGCGTGACGACGATCCCGCGCGACTGCGGGTGGACCTTGGGGACGGCGCCGTTGTCGAAGATGCTGATGGTGCCGTTGGGCAGCACGGTGGCGTCGTGCTGGAAGGCGGTGGTGGCGCCGGGGCCGAGCTTGAAGGCGGAGTGCCTGCCGCCGATGCGCGTGAGCACCTGGCCGCTGAGCGTGCTCAGTTCATACAGCGCGGAGGTGTTGCGCGCGGAGATCAGCGTCCTGCCACCGGCGAGCTGGTCGATGGAGTTGAGGTGGAAGTAGTCGAACGGCCACTGGGTGCTGGCGCTGGTGGCGGAGCTGTAGGAGTCGGCCAGGCTCACGTGGTCGAGGCTGTGCCACTCGCGCCGCACCAGGCCGGTGCTCAGGTCCAGTTCCTGGAAGATGGTGTCGGTCACGGCGCCGCCGGCGGGCCCGCCGAGGGATGACAGGTTGCAGTCGATCGGGTCGAACACGCTCAGCAGGGCGGTGCCCTGCGGGGTGATGTGGAAGTCGTGCAGGTCCGCTGTCAGGCCGTTGCCGGCGTGCACGCGCCCGAGCGGCCGGTAGGAGCTGTCGTAGATCACCTCTTCGCCCTGGCCGAATCCCTGCGTGGTGATGTGGCCCTGCCACCAGGTGAGCACGGGCGTGCTGCCGTCCTGCTGCACCTGCAGGTTGGAGGCGGCGGTGCCGCTGGGCAGCGCGTCGAACCAGATCAGGTTGCCGGCTTCGTCGAAGATCATCGGCCCGGCGGGTCCCGCCCCGGAGTAGGGCGCGGCGAAGATGTAGCCGGGCGCGGTCTGGGAGGAGCGCGCGGTCACGGCCAGCGAGGGCGGCTGCAGTTCGGGGCGCGAGTGGAAGTGCTGGATCTGGCTGTCACTGCGCGCCACGTGCGCGGTGGCGGTGAAGAGCCGCGTGTCCTGGTGGGCGACGACGAAGCTGTAGCTGAACGCCCGCTTGGCGGAGCCGGCGGCGAGCTTGCCGCGCACGGTCACGGTCTCGCCGGCCTGGAACGGGCTCCTCGCCACGAAGCTGGCGCCGTCGCCCTGGGAGTAGGCGACGAGGCGCCCGCTGTGCGAGCCGCTGTGCGAGCCGCTGGCGAGCACGCCGGAGATGGCGCTGGCGGGCGCCCCCAGCAGGCTGATCTGGGTGTGCGGCGAGGCGTCGTATGAGCCGGGCAGCGGCGAGACGGCGAGGCTGGTTCCGCCCAGGAGCGCCGAGCGGTTGAGCTGTGCGGCTTCGCAGCGGGGGGCGCTCGGGGCGGTGAAGGCGGCCTGCTCGGAGACGATCCGCCGCGAGGCGAGGGCCAGCGTGACGATGCTGGAGAGGCTCACCAGCACGCCGCCGGCCAGGAGCGATCTACGCAGCCACATCACTGAGCGCCGGCCTCCTCTGCGCCTCAACCGGCGGATGGTGCCACCGCCTTGGAGGTCCCGAGCACCCTGCCGGAGGCGCTCAGGGCGCGGACCTCGAAGAGGGCGGCGGCGGGCGCGGTGAGGATCGTCTCAAAGCCGCTGCGCGGCGCCGTGGCGAGGACGGCCAGGTGCGCGGCGCTGGCTCCGCTGAGCAGCTGCCAGGAGGCCACGGTGGTGGCGCCGTTCCAGCTGGCGTACACCGTCGCGCTGGCGCCTGTGGTGGTGGCGCTCAGCGTGGGGGGATCGCTCGGCTGCCCGTTCCAGGGCAGGCGGTAGACGCGGTAGCTGTTCTCGCCGTGGGGCAGCTGGGCGTCGTAGGTGATCTGTCCCTGGGCGTTGAATTCGGTCAGGTTGGGAAGCCCGCCCCAGCCGACCATCCAGCCGCCGCCGGGCAGCGCCTGCACGTTGCCCTGGGAGTTGGTGGCGAGCGGGCCGCTGGTGCGCACGAGCTGGCCGGTCAGCGTGGCCGTCCTGGCCTTCAGGTCGAGCTTCACGAGCTCGCCCCGGGACGGCGGTTTGACGGGGGGCGCGCCCTCGTCGTCGAACAGGCTGATCTCGCCGTTGGGCAGCCACGCGGCGTTGTGCTGGTAGGCGAACTGGACGCCCGGCCCGAGCGCGAACGTGCTCTTCTTGCCGCCCAGGCGCCACATGACATCGCCGCTGCGCGCGCTGATGTCATACAGGGCCCAGGTGTTGCGCGCGGAGATCAGGATGTTCCCGTGGCTGTCGGTGACGAGCGAGTTGATGTGGAAGTAGTCATACGGGGCGCCGACTGCGGCGGGCAGTTTGGAGTAGGACTCCGAGACGTCGACATGGGCGAGGCTGTGCCACTCCCACATGACCAGGCCGGTGTGGACGTCGATCTCCTGGATCACGCCCTCGACGGCCACGCCGCCGGCGGGCCCGCCCGCCAAGGTCAGGTTGGCCTGCAGGGGACTGTAGGCGAGGACGAAGGCGGAGCCCTGGGGGGTGACGTTGAACTCGTGCTCGTCGGCCTGCAGCCCGTTGCCGGCGCGCACGACGGAGACGGTCTTGTAGTTGGCGTTGGCGATCACGTCTTCGCCGAGGCCGTAGCCGAGCTGGATGGTGTGTCCCTGCCACCAGGTGAGGTCGTTCTTGCCGTGGAAGTCCTGCGTGCGGAGGTCGGCCGCGTCCTGGTCGCCCGAGAGCGTCTTGAACCACACGAGGCTGCCGGTGTTGTCGAAGATCATCGGGCCGTGCTCGCCGGGCCCGAGAAACGGCGCGGCGAACAGGTAGCCGGGC